>NZ_JAVKLW010000083.1:0-7537 GCF_031538885.1 Limnohabitans sp. | reverse complement strand
TCTACAACCACCGCAGAATTCACTCTACATTGGGCTATGTCAGCCCGATGCAGTTTGAGAAAAGCTGGAACGCGGCACAGCTATTGAAGGCCGCATAATTGACCAGCTAAGAGGTACGTCCAACAGGGGCAGGTTCATACAGGTTATTGATGGCATCTTTTGAAGGAGAGAAATCTATGCAACGTCGTCATTGTTTTGTGCTGTCTTTGGGATTCATCGCCAGTGCCGCTTGGGCTCAGGGCTATCCCAACAAGGTGATTCAATTGCAAGTGCCGTTTGCGCCAGGAGGCACCACAGACATCATTGCACGTACGATTGCAGAACCGTTGAGCAAGGTGTTGGGACAAACCGTGGTGGTGGTCAACAAAGCCGGTGGTGGTGGCGTGGTCGGAGCCAATGAAACAGCCAAGGCCGCACCTGATGGTTATTCTTTGGGCATGGCGACGGTCTCCACCACGGCGGCTAATCCGGCGATCAACGCCAAGATTCCGTACAACCCATTGACAGATTTTTCACCCATCATCAACGTGGCTGCGACACCCAACATCATTGCGGTGCATCCGAGCTTCCCCGCCACAGATTACAAAAGCTATGTGGCCGAGATCAAACGCTCGCCGGGGCGATATTCATACGCATCCTCAGGCACAGGTGGGATTGGTCACTTGCAAATGGAGTTGTACAAGAACTTGAGTGGTGTCTTTGTGACACACATTCCTTATCGCGGTGCTGGTCCTGCGCTCAACGACACCGTGGCGGGTCAAGTCCCTATGATTTTTGACAATCTGCCATCGGCTTTGCCGTTCATCAAAGACAACCGCTTGGTGCCGATTGTGGTGGCCGCACCTCAGCGCTTGGCGGTCTTGCCTAATGTGCCCACTTTCAAGGAAGTGGGTTTAGAGCCTGTCAACCGCATGGCTTTTTACGGCATCTATGGCCCCAAAGGCATTCCCAAAGATATCGTGGATAAGATCAATGCAGGCGTACGAAAAGCGTTGGAGGATCCGGCTGTGCGCAAACGCATTGAAGACACGGGTTCGCTGATTGTGGCCAACACGCCCGAGCAATTTGGCGCACAGATCAAGGCCGAGTATGACGTTTATAAACGCGTGGTCATTGAGCAAAAACTGACCTTGGATTGAGTCCGTTGACTGCACAACACGCCTCAGCGCCAGACGCTAACATTGATGTTTTCATTGATGCGCTGTGGCTGGAGCACGGCTTAGCGGCTAATAGTTTGGCGGCTTATCGGCGTGACTTGAATCTGCTGGGTGCTTGGCTCCAAGTGCAGGGCACACACTTGCTTGAAGCGCAAGAGTCCGACTTGCAGCAGTACTTTGCGCACCGTCACGCCGAAACCAAGGCCACCAGTGCCAACCGCCGTTTGACCGTGTTCAAACGGTTTTACCGCTGGGCGTTGCGAGAGCGCTTGTTGGTGGCCGACCCCACACTCAAACTGCTCACGGCCAAACAACCTTTGCGTGTGCCCAAAAGCTTGAGCGAGGCGCAAGTCGAGAGCTTGCTCCATGCGCCCGATGTGTCCACCGGCTTAGGCTTGCGAGACCGCGCCATGCTGGAGCTGATTTACGCCAGTGGTTTACGCGTGAGCGAGTTGGTGAACCTCAAAATCTTGCATGTGAGCTTGAACGATGGCGTGTTGCGCATTATGGGCAAGGGCAGCAAAGAGCGTTTGGTGCCTTTTGGCGAAGTGGCGCGTGATTGGTTGCAACGCTATTTGAGTGAGGCACGTCCCGCTCTGCTGGCGGGCCACCAAACCGAAGCTTTGTTTGTCACGGTACGGGGTAAAAATGCGGGAGAGTCCATGACCCGCGCCATGTTTTGGCAACTCATCAAGCGCTATGCGTTGCAAGCACAAATACGTGTGCCAATTTCGCCGCATACCCTGCGCCACGCGTTTGCCACGCATTTGCTCAACCACGGGGCCGATTTGCGTGCTGTACAAATGCTGTTGGGCCATGCTGATATTTCCACCACCACGATTTATACGCACATTGCGCGGGAACGGTTGAAGAGCCTGCACGGTCAGCACCACCCACGCGGGTGAAGAGCACCACCCTCTCGGGTGAAGGTCTGAACCACCCAAGGGGTGAGGGGCCTCAACCGCCGAGCAGGTAACTCAATTCCGTGTCTGTGAAACCCGCACGTTTGCGGGCTTCTTCGTTAAAGGGAGGGCGGAGTTTGGGCGCATCGTAGCGTTGCACCAGTTCACCATAGAGAGGCACGGGATCCAAGTCACGTTGCGCGCACAGCCAGCGGTACCAGTGGTTGCCAATCGCCACATGGCCCACTTCATCACGCAAGATGACATCCAAAATTTCCACGGCTTTCAGGGCGTTGGGGTTGGCGGCTTTGCGTAGTTTGGCTTGAATCAAGGGCGTGGCATCCAAGCCGCGCGCTTCCAGTGTGCGGGGGACGAGCGCCATACGCGCCAACACATCGTCTGCCGTCTTTTGACACATGTGCCACAAACCATCGTGGGCATCAAAGTCCCCGTATTGGTGGTCGACGCTTCGCAAGTGGGTGTGCAGCATCTCGAAGTGTTGTGATTCTTCGTAGGCCACACGCAGCCAGTCGGTGTAAAACGCTTCTGGCATGTGGGGAAAGCGCCAAACCGCGTCCAAGGCGAGGTTGATGGCATTGAACTCAATGTGGCACACCGCATGCAGCAACGCGGCCAAACCTTCGGGGGTGAATGGCGTGCGCGTGGGCACTTGTTTGGCTGGAATCAAGCGTGGCAGCGCGGGGCGGCCGGGCAGTGTCTGTGCGGCGTCTGGCGTCATGACGGCGTTGGGCGAGAGCCGCAACTCTTTTTGACGAGCCCACAGCGACTGAACCGCTTGAACTTTCTCATCGGGATCACATGTACACAAGGCACTCAGGGCTAAATGGCGCAGGCTCATCTCTACAATTGTAGAAAACCAAAACCATGCAGGAGATTGCCATGTCTATTTACCAACTCGATGTACGCACCCCACACATTGCAAACTCTGCTTGGGTGGCTGACAACGCCCAAGTGATGGGTGATGTGCACATGGCTGCCGACAGCAGCGTGTGGTTCAGCAGCGTGGTGCGAGGCGACAGCGCGACGATCCACATTGGAGAGGGCAGCAATATCCAAGATGGCAGTGTGTTGCATGCCGATGTCGGGGTTCCTTTGATCATTGGCAAGCACGTGACCGTGGGCCACATGGTGCAACTGCACGGTTGCACGGTGGGTGATGAGTCCTTGATTGGTATTGGTGCTGTGGTGCTCAATCGTGCCAAGATCGGCAAGAACTGCTTGGTTGGCGCAGGCTCGCTGGTCACCGAAGGCAAAGAGTTTCCAGATGGCTCCATGATCATGGGCAGTCCAGCCAAGGTGGTGCGTCAACTAACGCCTGAACAAATCGAAGGTTTGCGCCGCAGTGCGCAGCACTATGTAGATAACAAAAACCGTTTCAAAACAGGTTTAAAGAAAATTGTTTGATGCCTCAATTGCATAAATTTTTGTTCGATGGTTTGCCCGTACGTGGCATGTTGGTCCAGCTGACAGACGTGTGGCAAGAGGTGCTCAAGCGCCGTGCCGACAATGTTGAAACCGGCCCTTATGCTGCGCCTGTGCGCCACTTGCTGGGCGAGATGACGGCTGCTGCGGTGCTGATGCAATCCAACATCAAGTTCAATGGCGCGTTGGTGATGCAAATTTTTGGTGATGGCCCGTTGAAGTTGGCTGTGGTCGAAGTCAATCCCAATTTGAGCCTGCGTGCCACGGCCAAAGTGGTCGGCGAGTTAGGCGACGCTAGCACCCTACCGGAGATGGTCAACGTACACAACGAAGGCCGTTGTGCCATCACGCTGGACCCCTTGAACAAGATGCCGGGACAACAGCCTTATCAAGGCGTGGTGCCTTTGTTTGACGACCAGCGTAACAAACTCGACAAATTCAGCGATGTGTTGCAGCACTACATGCTGCAAAGCGAACAGTTGGACACCACCTTGGTCTTGGCTGCGAATGACGCCACAGCCGCGGGCTTGCTGATTCAGCGTTTGCCTATCAAAGGTGAAGGCAACTTGGCTGCCAAAGCGACCATGGAGGATGAGGATGAAATTGGTCGCAATGAGGACTACAACCGCATCTCCATTTTGGCTTCTAGCTTGACCGTCGATGAGTTGCTGAACCTAGACGCTGAAACCATTTTGCGTCGGCTGTTCTGGGAAGAAAAACTTGTCCGCTTCGAACCCTTGACCCCGAGCTTCGCCTGCTCATGCAGTCGCGAACGTGTGAGTAACATGATTCGCAGCTTGGGGACCGAAGAGGTCGAGAGCATCTTGGCTGAACGCGGTGAGGTGGAAGTGGGTTGCGACTTCTGTGGTCAGCAATACCGCTACGACGCCGTCGATGCGGCGCACATCTTTACGGGCGATCAGCGCCAAGCGCCGGGCACGTCCTCGCTGCAATAAAACGTTCAGGGCACGAGCAGGCCCGTAAACAAACGATGTTCACAGTCACCATTGCCGCAGGTCTCGCAAAGGCCGCTCCAACGTGTGGGCGATTCTTGGCGTGCCAGTTGTTTGGCCCATTGCGGTGCTTGGCGGCCCATGCAAAACAAGGCATTTTCTAAACGCTGCGGGCCAGAGCCGTAGACCACTTGGTACGGCAAGTTCGCTTGCGACAACATATGCCGCACTTTTTGGTCGACAGGTTCGCGTACATGCGGGCCATCGCGTTGCAGGCCATCGCTGACCCATGCAAGGTCTAGCCCTGTCAGCAAGGTGACGTCAAACAAAGCTTGGTGTACGAGTGCCAAGTCATCGTGGCTGTGGTCGTTGAAAAGGAGTTGGCTGTAGACCGCCGTCATCAGCGGCGTGGTGTCTGCAATCACCACTGTGTCAGCTGGTGTAGCCATGACACGTGCGATTTGCGTCTGAACAATGTGGTGTTGCTCGTCTTGTGTGGGGGTGCGTTGGTGGGTGTCACACCATTCACGCAGGTACTCCCCCACGTGATGCACGGCCAAGCCAGAGTTGCGCAAGTGTGCGCTCAACGCCAAGGCCAGTTGTGACTTCCCTGTGCTTTCTGCGCCGAGCAATGCAATCTTCATGCGCTGACTCTATGACTGCGTTGAAGCCAAGTGCGCCAACCCACCACACTCAAAACCGCGAACACGATGTAGAGCAGACTTGTCAGCCACAAGGCTTTCCATGCGAACAAACCGACAGCCACCACATTGACCGCCAGCCATGCCCACCAGTTCTCCACCCGTTTGTGTGCGAGCAAGTATTGCCCGACCAAGCTGAATGCTGTAGGGAATGCGTCCCACCAGGGCACATCGGTGTCTGTGAAGTCGCGCAACACATAGCCCGTGATAGCCCATAAAGCCATGCCGATCAGTGTGGTGCCCCAACGCTGTTGGGGCGTGAGTTGCGTGATGCGTAAGGACGTCAGTGCTGTACCGCGTAGCCACAACCACCAGCCCCATGCGGCCAGCGCAATAAAGAGCAGTTGTAGCAGGGCATCACCGTACAAGCGACTTTTCCAAAAAATCAAAAAGTAGAGGGCAGAGCTGAGGATGGCGAACAACCATCCCCAATGCTGTTCGGTGATGGTGAACACCACCATGACTAAGCCCAGCAGTACAGCGATGAGTTCAATCCAAGAGGTGCTGTAGTCCCATAGCGTGAAGGCGACGGAAAAAGTGACGTCAATCACTTTGCGATTTGCACGAAAACTTCGTTGGGTTTGACCATGCCGATTTCAGAGCGGGCACGCTCTTCGACCATCTCCACACCGTCTTTCAGGTCATGGAGTTCTGCGCTCAACCGGTCATTGGCCAATTGCGCAGCGGCATTTTGCTGTTTTTGATCTTTGAGGGTTTGACGCAGACGAATCACATCAGGCAAGCTGCCACGTCCAAACCACAACTGACCTTGCAAGACCAGCAGCAATGCAATCAGTACGAGGTGGAGTGGACGCAACATCACGCAGGGTTAACGCAGGTTGTAGAAGGCCGCACGACCTGGGTACACCGCGATATCGCCCAAGTCTTCTTCGATGCGCAAGAGTTGGTTGTATTTGGCCATGCGGTCCGAGCGGCTCATGGAACCGGTTTTGATTTGACCCGCGTTCAAGCCCACAGCGATGTCCGCAATGGTGCTGTCTTCGGTCTCGCCTGAGCGGTGGCTGATGACGGCGGTGTAGCCCGCACGTTTGGCCATTTCGATGGCTGCAAAGGTTTCGGTCAAGGTGCCGATTTGGTTGATCTTGATGAGGATCGAGTTGGCTATGCCTTTGTCGATGCCTTCTTTGAAGATCTTGGTGTTGGTCACGAACAAGTCGTCCCCCACGATTTGCACTTTCTTGGCCAAGCGGTCAGTCAACACTTTCCAGCCGTCCCAGTCGTTTTCGGCCATGCCGTCTTCGATGCTGATGATGGGGTACTTGTCACACCAGGTGGCGAGCATGTCGGTCCATTGTTGAGCCGTCAATTGCAAGCCTTCGCCAGACAAGTGGTACTTGCCGTCTTTGTAGAACTCACTGGCCGCACAGTCCAAACCAATGGCGATTTGTTCGCCTGCGGTGTAGCCCGCAGCGGCAATCGCGTCCAAGATCATTTGGATGGCGGCCTCGTGGCTGGTGACGTTAGGGGCAAAGCCACCTTCGTCGCCCACGGCAATGCTCATGCCTTTGTCGTGGATGATTTTCTTCAAGGCATGAAACACTTCAGCGCCGTAACGCACGGCTTCGCGGAAGGTAGGCGCGCCCACGGGAATGATCATGAACTCTTGCAAGTCCAAGTTGTTGTTGGCATGTGCGCCGCCGTTGATGACGTTCATCATGGGCACGGGCAACTGGTTGCCATTCATGCCGCCGAAGTAGCGGTACAAAGGCAACCCAGATTCTTCAGCCGCGGCGCGCGCCACCGCCATCGACACAGCCAACAAGGCGTTGGCACCCAAGCGGCTTTTGTTTTCGGTGCCGTCGAGGTCGATCAAGGTTTTGTCGAGGAAGGCTTGTTCCGACGCGTCTAAACCCAAAATGGCTTCAGAAATTTCGGTGTTGATGTGCTCGACCGCTTTCAACACGCCTTTGCCAAGGTAGCGGCTTTTGTCGCCGTCGCGCAGTTCAATGGCTTCGCGGCTGCCAGTGGAAGCACCTGAGGGCACTGCGGCACGGCCCATGGTGCCGGACTCCAACAACACATCACATTCGACGGTGGGGTTGCCGCGGCTGTCCAAAATTTCACGGGCGACGATGTCGACGATAGCGCTCATTGGTGTAAATCTCCTTGAGTAAATTACTGAATTTAAGTGGTTTAAATTATTTTTCGATTTTTTCGGAATTTTTCTTTTCAGGATTAATGCGTTGGAATTTCAATTCAATAATTCCTGTTTTTTTATAGTTGGCGGATTCAAGGACGAAGTGCAACACGCTTTAACGAGGCATGGAATACCTCGTGAGGTGTCTTGAATCCTAGTCGCTTTCTGGGGCGGTGATTCAATCGGTTTTCAATCATAGTCAATTCCTCATCCGTCACGGTTT
>NZ_JAVKLW010000082.1:0-14955 GCF_031538885.1 Limnohabitans sp. | reverse complement strand
ATTTGGTATCGTTCTTCTCGGCTGAGGTGCTTGTACATTGGGCAACTTCGACTTGGCGGTTAAAGCGGCCATGATGCTCTCGCATCCTCAGCCACCTATAACCAGTTCATCTTTGTTGCACTTCGTCCTTGAATCCGCCAGACTTTATTTATCTCACTGGCCTGTTGGTGATTTCAGCGCTGACGCTGTTCTTGTTCACGGCGGTGGCTGGGCGTTTGTGGTGTGGCTATGCCTGCCCGCAGACGGTATACAGCGAAATCTTCTTGTGGATTGAGCGCAAAGTCGAAGGCGACCGCTCTGCGCGTATGCGTTTGGATGATGCCAATTTCTCTTTGGAGAAGCTCGTCAAGAAATGGTACAAGCACATCATTTGGATCTTCTTGTCGATCTGGACGGGCTTTACTTTTGTGGGCTACTTCACGCCTATTCGTGAATTGGCGATGGAGTTCTTCCTAACGCAAATGAGTTCGTGGGAGCTGTTCTGGGTACTCTTCTATGCTTTTGCCACGTATGGAAATGCGGGCTTTATGCGTGAGCAAGTATGCAAATACATGTGTCCCTATGCGCGCTTTCAAAGTGCCATGTTTGACAACGACACACTCATCGTCACCTACGATACCGAGCGTGGAGAGCCGCGTGGTCCACGCTCCAAAAAGGCAGAGGTAGCCGCGTTGAATCTCGGGGCCTGCGTGGACTGCACCTTGTGTGTGCAAGTGTGTCCCACGGGTATTGATATTCGCGATGGCTTGCAATACGAGTGCATTGGTTGCGGTGCTTGTGCTGATGTGTGCGACACCGTGATGAACAAGATGGGTTACGCCCGAGGTTTGGTCCGTTACTCGACACAAAATGCGATCGACAACAAATGGACGTCGCAACAAATCTGGCAACGTCTGATGCGTCCGCGTATTCAGATCTACACCATGATCTTGGTCGCCATCACCGTTGGTTTGCTGGTTTCGCTCAGTTTACGCACGCCGTTCAAAGTGGATGTCGTGCGTGACCGTTCAACCTTGTCCCGCATCACAGAATACGGCACCTTAGAGAACGTGTATCGCTTGCAAATCATGAATGCCGCAGAGACGGCGCAAACCTATCGTTTGTCCGTCAAAGGATTATCGAGCTTGAAAATCACAACCGACACCGAAGTGAAGGTGAACCCCGCCCAAGCGAGGTGGATTGTGCTTCGCGCTGATGTGCCTTATGGGTCGGTCGAAGGCGGTTCACACAAAATCGTGTTTGAAATTCAGGCCTTGGGCACGGATGACTTCGTGGTCGAAAAATCTGTTTTCATCGTTCCTAGGTAATACATCATGAAACAAGACACATCAGATACCAAATCTTGGTGGCAGTACGGTCACGTTTGGCTCATCATTGCAGGCCCCGCCGCCGTCGTTGTGGCGTGCTTCATCACTTTAGCGATCGCCATTCGTGTGCCAGATCCGGTGATTGCCGATGACTACTACCGTCGCGGTTTAGACATCAACAAAACTTTGGAGGCTAAAAAAGACCTCCAGCTCATGCCTGCCATGCAGGCTCGCAATCATGTGGTGACACCGCGCGCTGCTATTCCTCAGTCAGAGACCCCCGCGAAAACCCCGTGACCTGTTCAAGTCGTTGAGGTCTAAACTGACATCATTGCTTTTCAGGAGAATCGGCATGTTGGCTCAACGAATGATGTGGATTGCATGGCCTGCTTTCTTGGTAGCGGGCGTTTTAGAAATGCTGGTGTTCGCATTTGTCGATCCGCAAGATATGCAATGGTTGGGTCAACCCATTGAGTTGTCACGACAAGGTGTCTACACCTTGTCGTTTTTTGTTTTCTGGGTCATGACAACCGCATCCAGTGCCTTGACAGCCTTGCTCTCCGTGTCACCGTTTGAGCTGAATCGTTCCCCGCTGGTGCCGCTGAACGCCCCGACGGATGCCTCAAGCAAGAGACGTGTTGCGATCCTTTGACCGCTTAAATCAGCTGGCAGGTTTGTGCAAGTCGACAAGAGCCGTACAAGGTTCTCTAAAATCATCTGATGAATAAAACTTTGGCCCTCACCGCACTCTTGATGGGGCTGGCGGGCGGGCCACACTGCCTCGCCATGTGCGGTGCCGCCTGTGCAGGCATTGGGCGTGCCGCGCAAAAACAAACGGGCGGTCAAGGAGCGGCGGCCATGCTTTTGTTCCAACTAGGTCGTATCGCGGGCTACAGCGCCTTAGGCGCGCTGGCGGCCACCACCATGCAAGGCGTGGGTTGGCTCAGCACTCAGTCCGCCGTGTTTCGTCCGCTCTGGACCTTGCTACACATCGTGGCCTTCATAGTGGGGGTGCTGTTGCTTTGGCGTGGCGAGCAACCCATTTGGCTTGAAGGTGTTGGGCGCAGCATTTGGCGGCGTGTGCAGGCCAAGATGGCACACCTCAAACTGCGCAATGGTGGCGCTGTCATCCTGGGCGTTTTGTGGGCCTTGATGCCTTGCGGCTTGCTGTATGGTGCGCTCTTGGTCGCCGCACTCAGCAACAGTCCGCTCGAAGGCGCAGGTGCGATGGCCTTGTTCGCCCTTGGTAGCGCGGTGGTGCTGACGATTGGTCCGTGGGCATGGTTGCGCTTGCGTGGCGTACAAAACGTGGACGGTCGCAGCGGCGCGTGGGGCGTGCGCTTGGCGGGTTTAGCACTGGCGATCAGCTCTGGCTGGGCCTTGTGGATGGGCTTGGTCGAATACCAAGCACCATGGTGCTTGGTGCCACAGTGATCAGCTGGTGATCCCTTTGTAAAACATATAAGCGGCCAACACATACAAGACGCTGGCAAATACACGTTTGAGTTTTTTCACAGGCAGCATGTGTGCTGCTTTGGCTCCTAAGGGCGCTGTGAATACGCTGCAAGCGGCAATCACCACCAAGGCAGGCACCCAAATAAAACCAAATGCGTCAGCAGGTAAACCTTGCACTGACATTCCGCTGATGACGTAACCCAGCACATTGGCCACCGCGATAGGAAAACCTAAAGCGGCACTGGTAGCCACTGCGTTGTGAATCGCCACATTGCACCACGTCATGAATGGCACGCTGATAAAGCCGCCGCCTGCACCTACCAAACCAGAAATAAAACCAATCACTCCGCCTGCACCCAGCAGGCCTGCGGTGGCTGGAACTTGGCGCGTGGGGGCTGGCTTCTTGTCTAAAAACATTTGTGTGGCTGAGAAGCCCACAAACAAACCAAAGAAGATGGCCAAGTAAGAGCCCTTGAGCATTGCGAACACGCCCAAGCTACCCAGCATGCTGCCCAGCACAATGCCAGGGGCCAAGCATTGGACCAAATCCCAGCGCACGGCGCCACGTTGGTGGTGCGCACGCACGCTAGACACCGAGGTAAAAATGATGGTTGCCATCGATGTGGCAATTGCCATCTTGACTGCCAAGTCTGCATCCACCCCGCGATGCGAGAGCATGAACGTGATGAACGGCACCATCACCATACCTCCGCCAATGCCCAGCAAGCCAGCCAAGAAGCCCGTGCAAATGCCAAGCATGGCAAGTTCAATCATCAATTGGGGTTGGAGGTCCATAAGAGCGTAGGCCTTGAGAAAAATAAAGGTGTCTGCAAGGAGCCCTGAGACCGTCATCCTGAACCAGGGGTTCAGGTGGGCGAGGTCAGTTTGACGTTGGGTTCATCTGACGCGAGACGCTCACGCTCATCAAACAATGTTCCAAGCCCGAGCTCAATGAGCATTGGTTCAAGGAAATATAAAGCCCCAAGGACTTGCAGACGCCTTAATTGTAGGGCGCGTTAGATGAGTTGGTTGTCGTGTGCGAGCACCGCATCCATGCGCTGCAACAAATTGTGCAGATCTGTGCTGTGTGACCCATCGTCAGCACGGAGGGGGGGCGTGGCAGGGCGGTCAGTCAAGTCAAACGCCAAATTGAGGGCGGCTAATACCGCGATACGGTCACGCGCTTTGATCTTGCCCGCATCGCGAATCTTGCACATGGCTTGATCGACTTTGCCAACCGCTTCGCTCAAACGTGTCTCACCCCCTTCGGGGCAGCCCAACACATAGCCCTGGCCCATGATCTGAACTTCGATCTGTTTCATGCGTTGTCCTTGGATTCAGTGCCTTGCGGCAGGCGATCAATCAATGCGTCAATCCGATGACGGGCGGCGGCCAAGCGGGACTTGAGCAAGTCGCGTTCGTGCATGAGTTCTTGCATCTGGGTAGCAAGCAAAGCGTTGGTGCGTTGCAGTTCTTCGTGACGTAGCAGCAAATGCTCGACACGTTGCGCAATTTGATCGATCAGGGGTGTTTGTGACATGGCCAACGCATTTTAAGGTGCGTGCAAGCTTGGTTGTTAAAATTGTCAACGTTGGTGCTCGCGGTGTGGTTCACACGCCGCAGTTCAACGGGAAGCAGGAGGGTTGCGTCGACAAGCTCGACAACACTTAACCTGCGCTGCCCCCGCAACGGTCAAGCGGACGAGCCTTTTGGCTCCGCTTCTGTCACACAAGCCACTGAGCGCCTTGAACAAGCGCTTGGGAAGGCGACAGAGGTCGTCTCCGCCAGCCCGGATACCGGCCAACAAGGTGGCGGTGCGCTTCAAAAACGCATTGCTAAATCGCTCAAGCACTGCCGGGGAAGGCGGTGAGAGCACACAACTGTTGGTCTTAAATCATGAAGAAATCTATTCGTCTGCGTGCGCGTGCGTTTGTGCCTGCGCTATCTGTTTTGTCTCTAGCTGTCGCTGCGAGTGTGCAGGCACAAGGCATTGAAATTAACCCCGTCGTTGTCTCTGCAACGCGGGTGGAACAACCTCTATCGGAAGTGCTGTCGTCGGTGTCTGTGATCACGCGAAAGGACATTGAGCGATCACAGGCAGCCAGCTTAGTAGACCTACTGCAGGGTGAGCCAGGTATTGAATATGGGCGTAACGGTGGTCCAGGGTCGCAAACTTCGATTTTCTTACGCGGGCAAGCCAGCAACGGGCTTGTCGTGTTGGTCGATGGCATCAGAACTCAAACCGATGGGGGTGGTTTTTTAACCATGACTGAAATGCCCCTATCTCAAATTGAACGAATTGAAATTTTGCGCGGTAATGCGGGTGCTCTGTATGGTGAAGCCGCGGTGGGCGGGATGATTAATATTTACACACGTCAACGTAAAGGTACACCTAGTGCCTATGGCTCTATCGGCTATGGATCCAAAAACACGTCGGACATGAACACGGGCATCGGCGGTTCTGTGGATGACTATGCTTTTGATTTAAATATCGGGAAAAAGGCTTCGAGTGGTTTTTCGTCTATGAATCCTGCAAAAAGCAACTCGGCGAACCCCGATAGCGATGGATATTCATCAGACTACGCAGCTGCGCGATTCGATAAAAAAATTGATGCGAATCTTCAAGTTGGGATTCGGTGGAGAACCAATGTCTCTAATGTTGATTACGACGCTAAATCGAATCCTGACTACTCACCTTCCGTTCCCACCGATAAACATCAGTCAATTAAAAAGACTGATGTAGTAAGTGTCTATGCACATCGGGCTATGAACGAGCAATGGTTCAGCACACTGGATGTATCTAGTGCAACGACCAGTTATGAAGAGATAAAAAACAACATGGACAATGGACGTTACAGGTCACAACAAAACTCGGTTCATTGGACGAATAACTATCAACTATTACCAACTACAACGTTAAATTTCGGAGCTGACTACGTTGCCGATAGGCACGAGCAATTCGGTGATTTTGTGATGGATCGTCGCACCACAGGTGCATTCACAGGATTAACTCAAACAATCGATAAATTTTCAATACAAGCTAATTTCCGACGTGATCGAGTTGAAATTGATCGTCGAGCGCAAGACTCATTGCTAAATTCTCAGCTCAATGCAAACTCAAGCTTGCTCGGCTTGGGTTACCAATTAAATAGCGTACTCAAGGCAACAGCCACGACCTCAACTGGATTTAGAGCACCTTCTGCAACTGAAATTTCTAACAATCCAAATTTGACTCAAGAAAAATTTAGATCGAACGAGGGTGGTTTAACGTATACACAAAGTCAAACCTTGGCTCGAGTTGTTTATTTTGAAACACGAACCATGAATGCGATTGACTGGTTTGAAGATGCTTCTCAAGTTTGGTCTGTGAAAAATGCTGGTGAGATTCAAAACAAAGGAGTTGAGGCGTCATTGCGAAGTATCTGGTTAGGCAACAGCCTCAAAATTTCAGCTGTTCGACAAGACGCTAAAAATGTCACAGGGGGGTATCCGGCAGGGCGACGTGCTAAAGAATACGGCTCATTTGATATTTCGCGAAACGTGCTCGGGTATGAACTAGGCGCCAAGTTGTTTGCATCTGGCGCAAGACCTGATATCAATGAGGTGAATTCAAATATGTTGGCGGGCTATTCTCTTTGGTCGTTTTATGCCAGCTGCAAACTCGATACCAACTGGACAGGGCGCGTCAAGCTTGAAAACGCCTTCAATCGCAACTATGAGTTGGCTGGTGGCTACAACACCCCAGGTCGCGGTATCTTTGCTACGTTGCAATACCAACCACAATAAAACCTATGGTTGATTTTCTCCCCCAACGCATCGTCTGCCTCACCGAGGAAACGACAGAGTGGCTGTACATGCTGGGGCAAGAGGCGCGCATTGTGGGCATTTCGGGTTACACCGTGCGTCCACGCCGTGCGCGTAATGAGAAACCCAAAGTCAGCGCGTTCCTGAGCGCCAGGATAGACAAAATCTTGGCGCTCAAGCCCGATTGCGTTTTTGGTTTTTCTGATTTGCAAGCCGACATCGCTGCGCTGCTGATTCGTGCAGGTGTGCAGGTGACGGTGTTCAACCAGCGCAGTGTGGACGAGATTTTTTCCATGCTCTACCAAGTCGCGGCGATGGTGGGCCAGGCCGAGCAAGGCTTGCAGCGTTTGCAACACATGCGCTCACAACTCGACGCCATCCAAACCACAGCAGCTGCGTTCAAGCGTCGGCCCAAGGTTTATTTTGAAGAGTGGGATGAACCGCACATCAGCGCCATCCGTTGGGTGTCTGAGCTAATTGGCGTGGCCGGTGGTGACGACTGTTTCCCAGAGTTGGCGCGTATGCCCATGGGCAAAGACCGCATCATTGCGAGCGGCCAAGCCATCATCGAGCGTGCGCCAGACATCATCATTGGGTCTTTGTGCGGTAAAAAATTCCGTCCTGAAAATGCCATGGCACGTGTCGGTTGGCAAGACGTGCCAGCGGTTCGCCACCAACAAGTTTTTGAAATCAAGTCTGCCGATATCTTGCAGCCAGGCCCTGCGGCCTTGACCGATGGCGTGACGCAGTTACACCACATCTTCCAACGCTGGGAGGCAACCTATGCTTAAACGCATCGTCGCCTTGTCTGCTTTGTGCTTCTTCGTCATCACGACACAGGCCGTGGTGTTGCGTGACGACCGCCAAGTGGCGGTGAGCCTTGCCAAGCCCCCGCAGCGCATCGTCAGCCTGCTGCCTTCACTCACCGAGACCGTGTGTGCTTTGGGGCAATGTGACAAATTGGTCGGCGTGGACCGTTATTCCAATTGGCCCGAAAGCTTGGCCAAGCTGCCACGCCTAGGCGGCGGCATTGACCCCAACATCGAAAGCGTGGTCGCGCTCAAACCTGATTTGGTTTTGATGGCGACTTCAGCACGCGGTGCCGACCGTTTCACCGCGCTCGGGCTGACCGTGCTGGCCTTCGAGCCGCGCTCACATGCCGATGTGCAGCGCGTCATGAACCTTGTCGCGCAAGCGCTGGGTGTGCCGCCGCAAGAGGCTGAGCGTGTGTGGCGTCATATCGATGCCGCGGTGAATGCTGCTGCGCAAGCCATGCCTGCACAGGCCAAAGGTCAACGCGTTTACTTTGAAGTGAGTCGCACGCCTTATGGTGCGAGTGAGTCGTCGTTCATTGGCGAAACGCTGCAACGCTTGGGTGCGCGCAACATCTTGCCTGCGTCCTTGGGGCCGTTTCCCCAAATCAATCCAGAGTTTGTGGTGCGTGCCCAGCCCGACATCATCATGGTGGGTGACAGCAATTTTGCCGACATGGCCATGCGGCCAGGCTGGCAAAACTTGCGCGCCATGCGCACACATCGCGTGTGCCATTTCAAACCCGACGAGTCCGATGTGTTGGTCCGCGCAGGTCCGCGCATGGCCGAGGCGGCCCGCTTGATGGCTCAGTGTTTGACAGACAAAGCAAGCATGAAGAAGGAGCAGCCATGACGTTGCACGCGACACGCGAGTCACCGTGGGTGGTGGCGTTGAATTTGTGGGTGTTGTGTGCCCTCGGCATTGCGCTGGGCAGCGCTGTGGGGAGTACCGGGGTGGAGAGTTGGTTGCATGCATGGCACGACGACATCGCTTGGCAGATTGTGTGGGACATTCGTTTACCTCGTAGCCTAGGCGCTTGTGCGGCGGGTGCCTTGCTGGGTTTAGCGGGCGCTTTGGCGCAAGGCTTGTTTCGCAACCCATTGGCGGATCCGTACTTGTTGGGCAGTGCTTCAGGAGCCTCGTTGGGCGTGGCTGTGGCGCTGGCCTTGTTTGGCGTTCACCCGTTTGCCACCGAGTTCTTGGTGCGCTTGGGGTTAACGGGGGCTGCCTTTGTTGGCGCCGTGTTGGCCGCGTTGCTCACACTGGTGTTGGCGCGTGGCGTGCAGCAGACTTTGCGCTTGTTGCTGGCCGGTGTCATTGTGGGCGTGGTCTTGGGTGCCATGGCTTCGCTCATCACCCTCATGCGGCCTGATGTGCTGCAAGGCATGCAAGGATTTTTATTGGGCTCCACCAGCTTTATTGGTTGGAACGCGTGTGTGTTGATGTTGGGCGTGTTGTCGGTGTGCTTGGTGTTGGCTGTGGTCTTGAGTCGCGTGCTCGATGCGTTGAGCCTCGGTGAATCCACCGCCTTGAGTTTGGGCTTGCCGATCGCGCCTGTGCGTGTGGCCTTGGTCTGTGTCTTGGCGCTGGCCACAGGCGCTGCGGTGGCGCAGACAGGATTGGTGGCTTTTGTCGGATTGGCTGCACCGCACTTGGTGCGCTCGCGGGTTAAGACCTCGCACCACTGGATGGTGGTGCTGGCTGCTTTGATGGGCGGCTTGCTGCTGCTGGCGGCAGACTTGCTGGCCCGCCTGTTGTGGGCCCCGCAAGAGATGCCCGTGGGTGTTTTGACCGCTGTGTTGGGGGGCGGTTATTTGCTGTGGCTGATGTACCGCAGCCAAATCACAAGGACCTCGCCATGAAGCTGCCAACAATGGCTTTGCGTGTACGCGACCTGCATGTGTCCTTGGCTGGGCAAGAGGTCTTGCATGGCGTGGACATGTCCTTTGTCGCGGGTCGGTGGACCAGCATCGTCGGCCCCAACGGGGCAGGCAAATCTACCTTGCTCAAAGCTTTGGCTGGGCTGTTGCCCACGACGGGGCGCATCCTCTTGTTTGACCAAGAACTCACGGCGATGAACCGCCAACAGCGTGCCCAGCAGTTGTCGTGGTTGGGCCAAAACGAATCTGCCTCGGACGACTTGCGGGTGTGGGATGTGGTTATGCTCGGGCGCATCCCGCACCAAGCTTGGCTGGCTGCACCCACCGCGCAAGACCACGCCGTGGTCGAAACCGCATTACGCGCCACGCAAGTATGGGATTGGCGTGAGCGGGCCTTAGGGCAACTCTCGGGAGGCGAACGTCAGCGCGTGTTGCTGGCACGCGCCATGGCTGTGCAAGCGCAAGTGATGTTGATGGACGAACCATTGGCCAACCTCGACCCGCCGCATCAAGTCGATTGGCTAGAACAAGTGCGTTGCCTGACTTCACAAAACACCACCGTCATCAGCGTGTTGCACGAAGTCGGCATGGCCTTGCATGCCGACGACATGGTGGTCATGCAAGCCGGATATGTGACGCACCAAGGTGCATGTACTGACGCCGCCACGCACCGTGCGGTCGAGGCGGTCTTTGATCACCGCATTGCCATTCATGCGCTAGAGGGGCAGTGGGTGTCTGCGCCTAGGCGCTCAACCGTATGAAACTCGCGCGTTGCGTCATGGTGTTGGGTACCTCCAGCGGTGCTGGCAAAAGCTGGTTGACCACTGCACTGTGCCGTTGGTATGCGCGTCAAGGCTTCAAGGTCGCGCCATTCAAAGCACAGAACATGAGCAACAACGCGCGCGTGGTGGCCTCGCACAACGGGCTCGGCGAAGTAGGTTCTGCCCAATACTTCCAAGCACTCGCGGCCAAAGTCGAGCCCGATGTGCGCATGAACCCCTTGCTGCTCAAGCCGGAGGCCGACACCCACAGCCAGGTGGTGTTGCTGGGCGAGGTGAACCCAGCGCTGACGAACACGCCGTGGCGCGAGCGCAGCGAAAAAGTGTGGCCTCAAATTGCCGCCTCACTCGACGCGTTACGCGCCGAAAACGATGTGGTGGTGATCGAAGGCGCAGGCTCACCCGCAGAGGTCAACCTCATGGACAGCGACATCGTCAATTTGCGCGTGGCACGGCATGCCGATGCCCGTTGCTTACTCGTGACCGATATTGACCGTGGGGGCGCATTCGCCCACCTCTACGGCACATGGGCCTTGCTGCCACCCCTTGACCAAGCGCGTATCTACGGCTTTGTGCTCAACAAGTTTCGCGGCGATGCAGCCTTGCTCGCCCCCGCGCCACAGATGCTACAAGAGCGCACGGGCGTGCCCACCGTGGCGGTGCTGCCCATGTGGTGGCAGCACGGCCTGCCAGAAGAAGATGGACTGTTCCATGACGCCTTGGGGCGATTAGGCAGTCAAACAAGGACTGCGGTCAGAACCGTGGCGGTCATCGCCTACCCACGCATCAGCAACCTCGATGAATTTCAACCCTTGAAGAACGTGCCCGATGTGCGCTTGCTTTGGGTGCGCAGTCCCGCAGATTTGGCCAGCTTGCAGGCGAGTGATTGGATCATCTTGCCCGGCTCCAAGCACACCAGCAGCGACCTCGCATGGCTGCGTGCTCAAGGCCTCGATGCTGCCATCACCCAACACGCCGCGCAGGGTGGCGCGGTCTTGGGTATTTGCGGTGGCTTGCAAATGTTGGGCGAGGCCTTGATTGACACACACGGCATTGATGGCAACGCCGCAGGCTTGGGGCTGTTGCCTGTCGTCACACAGTTTGCGGCCGATAAAACGGTGCAGCGCACCACCGCCACCTGGGCTCACTTGCGTGGTGCATGGTCTGCACTCTCGGGCGTGCAAGTGTCTGGCTATGAAATCCACCACGGCCACACCCAAGCGCATAGCGCCATGGCCGCCGCAGGTCAACTGGCGCATGAGGTGATGCTAGGTTTGGCATGGCAAAACGATGTGGGCAATGTGATGGGGTGCTACTTGCACGGTTTGTTTGAAGACCCTGCTGTTTTGCAAGCCTTGTTTGGTGCGCACACCCCTACCTTAGACACTGTGTTTGAAGGCTTGGCAGACTACCTCGACCAGCACATGAGTGCCGAGGTGCTGTGGCGCTTGGTGGCTTAAGCCTTGGCTTGTGTTTCGTAGTGCTGACGCAAATGGTCAATCAATGACTGGGCGTAGCTTGGTAAGGCCGCTTGGTCGCGCGTCGTTTCAATCCTTCGTCGTCTTGGGCTTGAAGCTACAAAACGCAGACACCCCACACTGCCAGCACAACGGCTTGCGTGCTTGGCAGACATAGCGGCCATGCAAGATGAGCCAGTGGTGGGCGTCCACCAAGTATTCAGCGGGGATGCGCTTCATCAGTTGCATCTCCACCGCCAAAGGCGTTTTGCCTTTGGCCAAGCCCGTGCGGTTACCCACGCGAAAAATATGCGTGTCCACCGCCATCGTGGGCTCGCCAAACGCCACGTTCAACACCACGTTGGCGGTTTTGCGGCCCACGCCGGGCAAGGCCTCGAGTGCTTCGCGTGTGCGCGGCACTTGGCCTTGGTGCTGCTCCACCAAGATGCGGCAGGTTTGCATCAAGTGTTTGGCTTTGCTGTGGTACAGGCCAATCGTCTTGATGTAGCGCTCTAGGCCGTCGAGCCCGAGGTCCAATATTTGTTGTGGTGTGTGGGCCACTGGAAACAACTTTCGCGTGGCCTTGTTCACCCCCACATCCGTGGCCTGCGCACTCAGCAGCACCGCCGTGAGTAGCTCAAACACACTGGTATATTCCAACTCGGTATTGGGCTGCGGATTGGCTACTTTCAGCGTCGCAAAAAATGGCTCAATGTGCTCTTTTTTCATATTCCATCGAATCAATTGGAATCAATTGGGGTCAGAACCCGATTATCTTCTTATGCAATTTGCCGACCGCCTCAATAACGTTGAAACCTCTGCCATTCGTGAATTGTTCAAGCTGCTGGGCAAGCCCGGCATCATCAGTTTTGCGGGCGGCTTTCCTGACAGCGCCATGTTTGACGTGGAAGGCATTCGCGAAGCCAGCAACGCGGCCTTGACCGAAGAGCCCGGCGCGGCCCTGCAATATGGCGCGACCGAGGGCTACAACCCACTGCGTGAACAACTCGCAGCCTTCATGGCCAGCAAAGGCGTGAAGGGCTTGGATGCCAATGGCCTGATCGTCACCACGGGCAGCCAGCAAGCGCTCGACCTGATTGCCAAAACCTTGCTCAACCCCAATGACGTGGCTTTGGTGGAAGGCCCCACCTTCTTGGCCACCATTCAGTGCTTTCGTTTGTACGGCCCGCACGTGGTGGGCGTGCCTATTGATACAAAAGGGGACGCGCACGGCGTGCAAGTGGACAAGTTGGAAGACATGCTGGTGCAGCACAAGCCCAAGCTGGTGTATCTCATTCCCACCTTTGGCAACCCCAGCGGAGCCACATTGAGCCTTGAGCGTCGTTTGCGTGTGCTTGAGCTCGCCGTGAAATACAAAACCGTGGTGGTGGAAGACGACCCTTATGGGGACTTGTATTTTGGCGATGCGCCGCCGCCTTCTTTGCTGGCCCTGAGCGATCAAGTGCCGGGCAGCCGTGAATGGCTGATTTACTGCGGCTCACTTAGCAAAGTGCTGTCGCCCGGTCTGCGCGTGGGCTGGATGATTGCCCCGCCCGCGCTGCTGGCCCGCGCCACCATGTGCAAGCAGTTCAGCGATGCCCACACCTCCACCTTTGCACAAGCCGTCGCCGCGCAGTACCTCAAAGCGGGCCGCATGCCCGCCACCTTGGCACATGTGCGCAGCGTGTATGCCGAACGCGCCCAAGCGATGAGCGACGCCTTGAAGCGCGAATTGGGCGACGCCTTGACCTTCACTCAACCGCAAGGTGGCTTGTTCTTTTGGGCCAAGCTCACAGGCGCTGGCGGCAAACTGAAAGACGGCAGCGAACTTGCCAAACGCGCGATTGAAAAAGGCGTGGCCTTTGTGCCGGGTACGCCGTTTTTTGCGAGTAACCCCGATACAACAGCGATTCGTTTGAGCTTTGCCACGGCGGATGTGGCGAAGATCAACGAGGGGATTGCGCGGTTGGGGCAGGCGCTGTCATGATGATGGCGCGCTTGTCATCCTTGGATTAAGATTTGCCGCACACGAGGGGATGAAATGAAACTTCATGAATTAACCCAGCTTTCGGCGCAAGACCGCATACAAGCCATGGAGCTTTTGTGGCAAGCCATGTCTGACGATGCGCAGCAAAACGCCAGCCTAATTCCAGCTTGGCATCAAGGCGTGTTGGAGGCGCGTTTGGCGAGGCTACAGTCAGGCGATGAAAAAAGTATGCCTTGGCAGTTAGCCAAAGATCGCTTGCGTGGTTTGACGCAAGTCACGACCTGAGTCTTGTCGAGGTGGTGCGTGTGAATGGTTGCAGCGCGATCAGCATCACGGATTCTGCACAAGACGATTTGCTCGCTGGATTTTGGTTTTACCAGCAGCAGAAAATTGGCTTGGGCAGCTATTTTTTAGAAAATTTGATGGCAGACATTGATTCACTCATCATTTATGCAGGCGTACATACCAAGATCAATGGTGTTCATCGCAGTTTGGCAAGTCGTTTCCCTTACGCCATTTACTATCAGCTAAATGATGATCATGCCAACGTGATTGCGGTCTTGGATACCCGCCGTCATCCTCTGTGGACGCACAGCAAATTGGCGGCTAGATAGCTGCTGCGATGTCAAGAAGATAGGGCATCAAATCCATCGCCCTATCAAGTTAACTGCGTCGCTGACCCAGCACCGCCATCACACGATGCCAGCCCGCTTGCGCCTCTGACCCCGCTTCATCAAACACCGCTTGCAGTTGCGCTATTTGCGTGCCTGTGAGTTGTGTTTCGAGTTGTTCGCCCTTGCGGGTGAGCACCAGTTGTCTCACTCGGCGATCATGTTCAGCGGTTGTGATGGACACCAAGCCCATTTCAATCAACTGCCGTAAGGGCGCATTGAGCGCTTGCTTGCTGACATTCAATGTTTCGAGCAGCGCATTCACGGTCGTGCTGGGGCTGCGCCCCACGAAATACAAGATGCGATGATGCACGCGCCCAAGCCCTTTTTTTCCAGAATGCGGTCTGGCTGCTCGGTGAGTGCGCGATAACCAAAGTAAAGCCGTTCAATGGCTTCGCGTGTCGAAGGATTTTTTAGGTCAACCATATTGACATGATAACTGCGGCCTGATTATGAGGCGGATTCAAGGACGAAGTGCAACAAAGATGAACTGGTTATAGGTGGCTGAGGATGCGAGAGCATCATGGCCGCTTTAACCGCCAAGTCGAAGTTGCCCAATGTACAAGCTGACCTTACCCCTGAAAAACGTACTCCTTAGCTGATAGGTAAAAATCAGTTTTAGGAGAGAGAAATGAGCGATTCGATACGACGGGCGCGGTACACACTGGAATTCAAGCTGGAGGCCGTCAGGCTGGTCAAGGGTGGGCAGGCGGCGGCAGTCACGGCCAAGATACTTGGCATCCCCAAACAGACGCTGGAGAACTGGGTGCGATTGCATGCCAAGGGTCATCTCAAGGGCGCT
>NZ_JAVKLW010000081.1:0-3586 GCF_031538885.1 Limnohabitans sp. | reverse complement strand
GTGCTTAAGGCCCTTGGACTGCGCTTAGCCATTCAACCGGATCAGCAGCACGCCGCAGTGTGAGTATTCAGTCAGCGGACCCTGCTTATCCCGCTGAAATTTAACAACTTTGATTTTTCGGGGACTGGGCAAATTTAGCCACGATGCTTTTGCAGCGCAAATGCAGGCACGGGGGTACTCCAACCGTTCTGAAGCCATCCGGGATCTGATTCGTCACGACATGAACCAACAACAAGTGCAGCACCACCCCGTCGATCCTTGTGTGGCCATCCTCTCGTATCTGTATGTACCGCAAGAGCGCGGTTTGGCATTGCGCTTGATTGCACTGGCACAAGAAAACCACCACTTGGTTGAAAACTGCACAGCCACGCAAGCCAGCGCAAGCCAGCGCCTAGAAATACAAACTTTGCGCGGACGCATGGCGGAAGTTCGTGCGTATGCGTGGTCCATCATCAGCTTGCCAGGTGTGATGCAAGGCGATGTGCAATACCATTTGGTAGAAGGCGCTTTACGCGACGAAGGTTTTGTGCCTGCACGCGATTTGCGACTCACGCCCACATCGAAAAAACTATCCCGTTAGGCTTGGCGCAAAGGCAAGCGCAAACAAAACTCGGCCCCGCCTTCTGGGTGGTTGCGCACGCTGAGTTGGCCCTTGTGCTGTTCCACAATGCCATAGCTGATGGACAGGCCCAAGCCTGTGCCTTGGCCGACGGGTTTGGTGGTGAAGAACGGGTCAAACACCCGCACCACATGCTCGGCCAAAATGCCGTGCCCGTTGTCGCGCACCACGATCTGCGCGTGCTTGTCGTCTGCCGTCAAACTCAACCATATCTGGCCCGCCTTTGCCGTGCGCGTGGCGTCAAATGCGTTTTGCAGCAAGTTCATCAACACCTGTTGCAAGTGCGCCGCATTGCCCCACACCTGAACATCGGCTGCGCCTTGCCAATGCACCTGACACGAAGAAACCACGCCTTTTTGCACCCAGTGCAGCGCACGGTCAATCACATCTACCAAGCTGAGGAACGCCATCTCTTCGGTGTCCACTGCTGAGAAGCGTTTGAGCCCATGCACGATGTCGGAGGTTCTTTGAGCGCCTTCCAAAGTGCCATCAATCAACGACGGCAAGTCTTCCAAGAGATGGTCAATGCGCAGCGACTGTCGCAGGGCTTGCAAGTGTTCATCAGGAGCATGGGCATGAACAGCGGCCAAATACGTTTGCAAACGACCACAGTAGCGGCTCAGGGCATGCGCATTGCCCAACACAAAGCTGATAGGGTTGTTGAGCTCATGGGCAACGCCTGCCACCAGTTGCCCGAGTGAGGCCATTTTTTCGGAGTGCAACAACTGCTGCTGGGTGCGCTTGAGCACTTCGTGGGTGTTTTGGAGTTCGCGGTAGGCCTGTTCCAACTCCGCATTTTTTTTCTCTAGTTCAATTTCATCGGCGATGAGCTTGGAGTAGACCTCATCCATTTTATGGATCACGTCCAGCCATGTGGACTCATCAACATCGTCAAACGGATTCGGCGTGAGCGCGTTTTGCAAAAAATCAGGCTGCGGCAGAGTGGACATGATGCGTCAGTGAACCGTACACACCATGCAGGGGTCAAACGAGCGCACGATGTGTTGCACCGCAACAGGTGTTTGCTCGCCTTCGCGCACAGGTGCATCGACCAAGGCTTGTTCCAAGGCCCCAGGCTGACCCGTGGCATCGCGCGGTGAAAAATTCCAACCTGTGGGCGCGACGATTTGGTAGTTGGCAATGCGCCCGCCTTCCAAGCACACCCAGTGACCCAAGCTGCCCCGCGCGGCCTCGCTCAGGCCCACGCCTTGACCGTCTTTGGGCAGGTGGGTGGGCACACAAAACGGCTGCTCGGGGACGATCTGGTGCAGCCAGTGTTCCATCTCGCTCACCATGCGAGCGAGCTCGACCAAACGCGCCAACACACGGGTGTAGACTGTGCCACCGTGGCGCATGACCACATCGCGCACCAAGGCTTGCCCACTGACGAGTTGACGGGCAATCGCCCCCGTCTCGACCACCTGCTGATTCAAACGCGGGGCCTTGTTCCAGGTGTAAGCCCCTGCCTTGTCCAGCAAAGGCTGCGTCACACCCTGCATGGGATGCAGAGGCACACCGCCATCGACCAGCCACGCATGGGTGGCATCTTCGGTGATGCTGCTCACATCCAGCGCCTGTGCTGAACCTGGCTGGCCCAATGGCCCATCGCACCAAACGCCACGTGCTAATGCGAAACCACCTTGCGTTGCTGCAAAACCACCTTGCGTTGGCGCGACGCCCTCTTGCGCAGGTGCAGCGCTGTCGTGCGCTTGCGCATACGCGCCATAGCTCAGGTAGCGCCCAGGGCCTGGGCCTAGGTGCTGAAGCTGCGCATCGTGAACCAGGCTCAAAAAAAGCCGCACATCGCCCGCGTGGGGGTTGTGCGCGTACCACTGCCACAGCGCTTCTTCGCTGTCTATGGCATTGAACACGTCCAGCGGCGATGCAAACATCTCGCGCTCCAAGAAGGCGCGGAACTCACGCACACGGGCGAGCAAGCGCACCCGCTCTGCCGCATCAATCGCACGGCTGGAGCCGCCAGGCTCAATCGCATGGGTGTGGGGCCATTTGCCACCCAAGGTGCCCAACAACATCAACCAGCGCTGACGCGCGGCAATGGCCAAGCGCACACGCTCGCCCGTGTCGGTGGCGAAGCGACGCACCAGCTCTGGATGCCACGCATGTGCCGCATAAATCGGGCGGCAAAAGTCAGGCATGAAGAACAAATAAAAATGCGTCAAATGGTCTGCCAAGTTCTCGGTAGCCAAAATCAAATTGGTGGCATGTTGGCCGTTGGCAGGCATGGTGATGCCCCCCAGATCGGCCAGCGCCCGCGCAGCGGCCACCGACTGAGAGACCGAGCAAATGCCACAGATGCGCGGCACATACACCAGCGCATCGTGTGCAGGCTTGCCTTGCAAGATTTGCTCAAAACCTCGGTACATAGTGGCGTTGACTTGGGCCGATGCTACGCGTCCGTCCTGCACCTCCAAGGCCACTTCCAAGTCCCCTTCCACGCGGTTAAAAGGCCCGACCAATAAACGGCTCATTTCAACCTCGTCTTTCTCACCACGGGCTTGACCAACAAATGGCTGGCGGTGGCATTGGCGCGCACACGCTTGGGCGTTGCGCTTTTCGAGAGCGAGGCCAGCGCCACAAACCAAGCCTTCGGCATGTCGGTGGGCAGGCCAATGGGAATGCCCGCAATCTTGGGGGTTTCGTGGAAGGCATGGCCTGGCTCTTGAAAGCCAGGCTCGGTACACGCAATGCAGGCATAGCCTGCGCGCGTGCATGAGCCTTCGCCGTTCCACAAGCGGATGTTGCAATCAGCATGCACCTGTGTGCCTTTGCAGCCCATGTGCTCCATCATGCAGCCCAAATCCGAGGGCTGCTCGGCGCTGGCTTTGAATTCGTAGTACTCGTTGCGTGTGCAGCCGTGGTGTACCAATTGATCGGCATAAAAGCGCGGGCGGTTCAAGGGGTCGAGGTCATCTGCCTGAAACGTGCCAGCGGCCAAGGCCATGAGCG
>NZ_JAVKLW010000080.1:0-32151 GCF_031538885.1 Limnohabitans sp. | reverse complement strand
GATGGTGATGCCAGGTGACAACGTGTCAATCACTGTGAAGTTGATCCACCCCATTGCGATGGAAGAGGGCTTGCGCTTCGCCATCCGCGAAGGCGGTAAGACGGTTGGCGCTGGCGTGGTTGCCAAAATCATTGCTTAATTAACAAGGTAAAGCGCTGGATTTAGGGGCGTAGCTTAGTGGTAAAGTTGCGGTTTCCAAAACCGTCGATGGGGGTTCGATTCCCTCCGCCCCTGCCACGAAAGTCTTAACGCTCCGTGGTTTACCAAGCCCGCCATGATGGCGGGCTTCGGTGTCTTAAATAACACACAAAAAACGGTACAGGAAATTCCTTATCCATGTCTGCAGCAAATATTGAAAACGTCTCGCCTTTCGCCGACAAGGCCAGGCTTGTCTTGGTGGCTCTGTTGGTCGTGGCTGCTTTGGCCGGTTTTTACACCTTGTCTGCACGAGGCCCTATTGTCCAATGGTTGACATTGGTGGGTGGTTTGGTTGCTGCGGTGATTATGTTTTTGGTGTCTTTGCCTGGCCGTCAGTTGCTGGCTTTTGGTGGTGATGCGTGGCGTGAAGTCAATAAGGTTGTGTGGCCCACTCGTAAAGAGTCGACGCAAATGACTTTGTATGTATTTGCCTTCGTGGTGATCATGGCGCTGTTTTTGTGGCTAACTGATAAAACCCTCGAGTGGGTGTTTTACGACCTGATTCTGGGCTGGAAAAAATAATGAGCGACATCATCGACAACGCTGCAGCGGATGCGGCTGCAACACCACCTGCCTACGTCAATCCAGATTTGCGTTGGTATGTGATCCATGCCTACTCGGGTATGGAAAAAGCGGTTGAGCGCAACATTCGCGAAAGCATTGCGCGCGCCGGCATGGAAACTAAATTTGGTCGTATCTTGGTGCCTACCGAAGAAGTGGTGGAAATGAAGAACGGTCAGCGTCGTACCGCTGAGCGCAAGTTTTTCCCCGGTTATGTGTTTGTCGAAATGGTGATGGATGACGACACATGGCACTTGGTGAAGCACACCAATAAGGTGACGGGTTTTGTGGGGGGCGCTAAGAACCGCCCTGCACCGATTTCAGAGGCGGAAGTCCAGAAAATCGTGAGCCAAATGCAAGACGGTGCTGACAAGCCTCGTCACAAAGTTGAGTTCATGGTGGGTGAATTAGTGCGTGTCAAAGAAGGCCCTTTCACCGACTTCAATGGTTCTGTCGAAGAGGTGAATTACGAGAAGAGCAAAGTGCGCGTCTCGGTCACCATCTTTGGTCGTGCAAAGCCTGTTGAATTGGAATTTGGTCAGATCGAAAAGACCTGACCAGTTGAGAGATTGTGGCTTGGTGCTTCCCGACTCGGTGCCAAGCGTTTGAAGTGAGTCGTTAACCCCGGGGAGTTCGCAAGAACGTTTGCACCCGTAAGGAGAAAAGCATGGCGAAAAAAATCGTCGGTTTTATCAAACTGCAAGTTCCAGCAGGTAAAGCCAATCCATCGCCACCCATTGGCCCAGCATTGGGTCAGCGTGGTTTGAACATCATGGAATTCTGCAAGGCGTTCAACGCCCAGACCCAAGGCGTTGAGCCAGGTCTGCCATTGCCAGTGGTCATCACTGCGTTTGCAGACAAATCCTTCACCTTCATCATCAAGACGCCGCCAGCGACGACCTTGATAAAGAAGGCAATCAAGCTTGACAAGGGCTCTGCACGTCCTCACGTCGACAAGGTTGGCAAGATCACGCGCGCTCAGCTCGAAGAAATCGCCCAAACCAAGATGGAAGACTTGAATGCTGCCGATTTAGACGCAGCTGTTCGCATCATTGCCGGCTCTGCCCGTTCGATGGGCGTGACTGTGGAGGGCGTGTGAGATGGCCAAGTTGACTAAAAAACAAAAAGCGTTCGAAGGCAAAGTGGACAGCACCAAGCTGTACGCCTTGGCGGATGCTTTGATCATCGTCAAAGAGTGCGCCACTGCCAAGTTCGATGAGTCCATCGACGTGGCTGTGCAACTCGGTATCGATGCGAAGAAGTCTGATCAAGTGGTGCGTGGCGCCGTGGTCTTGCCTAACGGCACTGGTAAAACTGCTCGCGTCGCTGTGTTCGCCCAAGGCGCTAAGGCTGAAGAGGCCAAAGCCGCTGGCGCTGACGTGGTTGGTATGGACGATTTGGCCGCGATGGTCAAAGCGGGTGACATGCCATTCGACGTGGTGATTGCTGCGCCTGACGCGATGCGCGTTGTGGGCACTTTGGGTCAAATCTTGGGCCCACGCGGTCTGATGCCAAACCCCAAAGTCGGTACCGTGACGCCAGACGTCGCCACCGCTGTGCGCAATGCCAAGGCAGGTCAAGTCCAGTTCCGCGTTGACAAAGCCGGTATCGTGCACGGCACGATCGGTCGTCGTTCATTTGATGCCGACAAGCTCCAAGGCAACTTGGTTGCATTGGTTGAGGCATTGAACAAGGCCAAGCCAGCTTCTAGCAAGGGTGTTTACCTGCGCAAAGTGGCTGTGTCGTCCACCATGGGTGTGGGCGTTCGCGTGGACGTTCAAACACTCGGCGCCTAAGGCGACGTTTGTGAATTCGAACGCTTGATTGGCATTCAAAAATCCGAGCGGTGCGTTAGCACTGCTCAGAGTGGTGGGCTGAGGCAGATCTTTGGAGTTGCCCGGGCCATCCAAGACCGTTGGTGTGGGGCTTGACCTCACTTAATTGAATGACCAACGCAGATGGCGATCCCGCTCGACGGAATTTTTCCTGACAGTTAGGTCGCTGCAAAAGTGGCGTGTTGAAGGGTAACTACCTGACAACACATTTAAAGGAGTAGACCTTGAGTCTTAATCGCAGTGAGAAAGAAGCGGTCATTTCAGACGTGACCACGCTCGCCGCCCAAGCTCAAACGCTGGTGATTGCGGAATACCGCGGCATCACGGTCGCTGACATGACCAAACTGCGTAACCAAGCGCGCAACACAGGTGTGACCCTGAGCGTGTTGAAAAACACACTCGCACGCCGTGCTGTGGCTGGTAGCTCGTTTGAAGTTGTCGCCGACCAGATGACCGGTCCGCTGATCTATGGCTTCTCTGTAGACGCTATTGCTGCCGCGAAGGTGGTGGCTGAGTTCGCGAAAACCAACGATAAGTTGGTGATCCGTGCTGGCGTTTACGGTGGCAAAGCTTTGGACGCGAACGGCGTTAAGCAATTGGCAAGCATCCCTTCGAAAGAAGTGTTGTTGGCTCAGTTGTGTGGCTTGTTGATGTCGCCTATGTCTCGCACCGCCGTGGTGTTGGGCGCTTTGGCGGCCAAAAAAGGCGAAGGCGAAGCTGTTGCCGCTTAAGGCCAGCATTCGTGTTTTAACCAATTGTTAGGAAATAAAAATGGCATTCGATAAAGACGCATTTTTGACCGCGCTCGACAGCATGACGGTCTTGGAACTCAACGACTTGGTGAAAGCCATCGAAGAGAAGTTTGGTGTGAGCGCTGCCGCGATGGCCGCTCCTGCTGCTGGCGGCGCTACCGGCGGGGCAGCTGCTGAAGAGAAGACAGAGTTCAACGTGGTGTTGACTGAAGCAGGCGCAAATAAAGTGTCCGTGATTAAAGCAGTTCGCGAAATCACCGGTCTGGGCTTGAAAGAAGCCAAAGACATGGTCGACGGCGCACCCAAGGCTGTGAAAGAAGGGGTGTCTAAAGCTGACGCTGAAGCCGCGAAGAAGAAGCTCGAAGAAGCTGGTGCTAAGGTTGAACTGAAGTAATTCAGTTCGCTTTCGAGGCTGGCGTGTCTTATCAAGGCACTCCAGCCTTTGGTGCTTACAGAGCACACCCATAAGTAGGTTGCAAGCCACCTTCTTTTGAGTGTCTTCTGACCCCAACTGCAGAAGATGCCTTGGT
Organism: Limnohabitans sp.; assembly: GCF_031538885.1. Taxonomy (GTDB): domain Bacteria; phylum Pseudomonadota; class Gammaproteobacteria; order Burkholderiales; family Burkholderiaceae_C; genus Limnohabitans. The sequence continues at coordinate 28,275 of NZ_JAVKLW010000080.1, read as the reverse complement.
TCGGGTTGCGTGCAATGCGCAACCGTCCGCCAACGCTGGTAGAGGCCAGCCGCCAAGCCTGAGGTGTGGGACGTGATGTCCCATGCTGAAAACAGTTCTGAAAGATCAAGCCCGGAGATCTCATGGCCTACTCATACACCGAACGCAAGCGCATCCGCAAGAGTTTCGGCAGCCGCGACAGTGTGCTGGAAATTCCATATTTGTTGCAAATGCAAAAAGACGCGTATACCGCATTTTTGCAAGCCGACGTCACCCCTAAGAGGCGCACCAACGAAGGCCTGCAAGCGGCATTTGAAGCTGCATTCCCCATCGTCTCGCACAACGGTTTTGTCGAGATGAAATATCTCGAATACAACTTGGCCAAACCCGCCTTTGACGTGCGTGAATGCCAAACCCGTGGTTTGACTTTCTCGTCCGCTGTGCGCGCACGCGTGCAACTCATCATTTATGACCGTGAGTCTTCGACATCACAGTCCAAAGTGGTCAAGGAAGTGAAAGAGCAAGAAGTCTACATGGGCGAAGTGCCTTTGATGACCGACAAAGGATCGTTCATCATCAACGGCACCGAGCGCGTGATCGTGTCTCAGTTGCACCGCTCGCCCGGCGTGTTCTTCGAACACGACAAGGGCAAGACCCACAGCTCTGGCAAATTGTTGTTCAGCGCGCGCATCATCCCTTACCGCGGTTCGTGGCTCGACTTCGAATTCGACCCCAAAGACTTGCTGTATTTCCGCGTTGACCGTCGTCGCAAGATGCCTGTTTCTATTCTGTTGAAAGCCATCGGCTTGACACCAGAAACCATCCTCGCGAACTTCTTCGTGAACGACAACTTCCGCTTGATGGACAGCGGCGCACAAATGGAATTTGTGGCCGAGCGTCTGCGCGGCGAAATCGCTCGCTTTGACATCACCGATAAGTCGGGCAAAGTCATCGTGGCCAAAGACAAGCGCGTGACCGCACGTCACACCCGCGAGTTGGAGACCAGCAAAACCACGCACATCAGCGTGCCAGAAGACTTCCTGGTTGGGCGCGTGTTGGCCAAGAACATCATCGACAGCGACACTGGCGAATTGATTGCCCGCGCCAACGATGAGTTGACAGAAGCTTTGCTCAAGAAATTACGCGAAACTGGTGTGCAAGCGCTGCAATGCATCTACACCAACGAACTCGATCAAGGTGCGTACATTTCGCAAACACTACGCACGGATGAAACTGTGGACGAATTCGCTGCGCGCGTGGCTATCTATCGCATGATGCGCCCTGGCGAGCCCCCGACAGAAGACGCGGTGCAAGCCTTGTTCCAACGTTTGTTCTACAACCCAGACACGTACGATTTGTCGCGCGTGGGTCGTATGAAATTCAACGCCAAAGTGGGCACCCCCGAATCCACAGGCCCCATGGTACTGACCAACGACGACATCTTGTCTGTGGTGAAGATTTTGGTGGACTTGCGTAACGGCCGTGGTGACGTCGATGACATCGACCACTTGGGTAACCGTCGTGTGCGTTGCGTGGGCGAATTGGCCGAAAACCAATACCGCACAGGTTTGGCACGTATCGAAAAAGCCGTGAAAGAGCGTTTGGGCCAAGCCGAGCAAGAGCCACTCATGCCCCACGACTTGATCAACTCCAAGCCCATCTCTGCAGCGCTCAAAGAATTCTTCGGCGCATCGCAGTTGTCACAGTTCATGGACCAAACCAACCCCTTGGCCGAGATCACGCACAAGCGTCGCGTCTCTGCGTTAGGCCCAGGCGGTTTGACACGCGAACGCGCAGGCTTTGAAGTGCGTGACGTGCACGTCACGCACTACGGCCGTGTGTGCCCCATCGAGACACCCGAAGGTCCAAACATTGGTTTGATCAACTCTTTGGCTTTGTATGCCCGCTTGAACGAGTACGGTTTCATTGAAACCCCCTACCGTCGCGTGGTCGATGGCAAAGTCACCATGGACATCGATTACTTGTCCGCTATCGAAGAAGGCAAATACGTCATTGCGCAGGCCAACGCGGCTTTGGACAAAGACGGCAAGCTCACCGGCGACTTGGTGTCTGCCCGTGAAAACGGCGAATCCATTTTGTGCGGCGCCGAGCGCATCCAATACATGGACGTGTCCCCCGCACAGATCGTCTCCGTGGCGGCCTCTTTGGTGCCATTCCTTGAGCACGATGACGCCAACCGCGCGTTGATGGGTGCCAACATGTCACGCCAAGCCGTGCCTGTGTTGCGTCCAGAAAAACCCATGGTCGGTACTGGTATTGAGCGCGTTGCCGCGGTCGACTCCGGCACTGTGGTGACGGCGACTCGCGGCGGTGTGGTGGACTATGTGGATGCAACCCGCGTGGTGGTTCGCGTCAACGACGCCGAAGCACAAGCTGGCGAAGTGGGTGTAGACATCTATAACCTCATCAAGTACCAACGCTCTAACCAAAACACCAACATCCATCAGCGTCCCATCGTCAAGCGCGGCGACAAGATTGCTAAGGGCGATGTAGTGGCTGACGGTGCGTCAACTGACCTCGGCGAAATCGCCATCGGTCAAAACATGTTGATCGCCTTCATGCCTTGGAACGGCTACAACTTCGAAGACTCGATTTTGATCAGCGAGCGCGTGGTGGCAGAAGACCGTTACACCTCGATCCACATCGAAGAACTCGTAGTGATGGCTCGCGACACCAAGCTGGGTGCAGAAGAAATCACACGCGATATTCCAAACTTGGCTGAGCAACAGCTCAACCGTTTGGACGACTCGGGCATCATCTACGTGGGGGCAGAAGTACAACCTGGCGACACACTGGTGGGCAAGGTCACGCCTAAAGGCGAAACCACACTCACGCCAGAAGAAAAACTGTTGCGCGCCATCTTCGGCGAAAAAGCCAGCGATGTGAAAGACACCTCACTGCGCGTGAGCCAAGGCTCGCAAGGTACGGTCATCGACGTCCAAGTCTTCACCCGTGAAGGCATCCAACGCGACAAACGTGCGCAGCAAATCATTGACGACGAACTCAAGCGTTTCCGTCTCGACTTGAACGACCAGCTCCGCATCGTGGAAGCTGACGCGTTTGACCGTATCGAAAAACTCTTGAACGGCAAAACCGCCAACGGCGGTCCCAACAAGTTGGCCAAGGGCAGCAAAATCGACAAGGCTTATTTGGCTTCGGTCGAGAAGTTCCACTGGTTCGACATCCGTCCTTCGGATGAAGAAACAGCGGGCCAGTTGGAAAGCATCAAGAACGCGATGGAGCAAACCCGTCACAGCTTTGACTTGGCCTTCGAAGAGAAGCGCAAAAAGTTGACGCAAGGCGACGAGTTGCCCGCAGGCGTGTTGAAGATGGTCAAGGTCTACTTGGCCGTCAAGCGTCGCTTGCAGCCCGGTGACAAGATGGCCGGTCGCCACGGTAACAAGGGCGTGGTTTCTAAGATTGTCCCAGTCGAAGACATGCCTTACATGGCCGACGGCACACCTTGCGATATCGTGTTGAACCCCTTGGGTGTTCCTTCGCGTATGAACGTGGGGCAGGTGCTGGAAGTCCACTTGGGTTGGGCGGGTAAAGGTATCGGCCAACGTATTGGCAACATGCTTCAAGGGCAAGCCAAAGCCGCTGAAATCCGCAGCTTCATGGAAACGTTGTACAACGGTTCAGGCCGCAAAGAAGACCTGAGCAAGCTCAACGATGCACAAATCGTCGAGATGGCGGGCAACTTGACCAACGGTGTGCCTTTTGCAACCCCCGTGTTCGACGGCGCAGCAGAAGAAGACATTCGCACCATGCTGAAGTTGGCTTACCCCGACGACATCGCCAAAACCAAGGGCCTCACCGCCACGCGCACACAGGCGAACTTGTTTGACGGTCGCACGGGCGAAGCTTTCGAGCGCCCCACCACGATTGGCTACATGCACTTCTTGAAGCTCCACCACTTGGTGGACGACAAGATGCACGCACGTTCCACAGGCCCGTACAGCTTGGTCACACAGCAGCCGCTGGGTGGTAAGGCTCAGTTCGGTGGTCAGCGTTTCGGTGAGATGGAGGTGTGGGCTTTGGAAGCCTACGGTGCTTCGTACACCCTGCAAGAAATGCTTACCGTCAAGTCCGACGACGTGCAAGGCCGTACCAAGGTGTACGAGAGCATTGTCAAAGGCGAACACTCGATCGAAGCGGGTATGCCCGAGTCGTTCAACGTGTTGGTCAAAGAAATTCGTTCATTGGGCATCGACATTGAGTTAGACCGCGCTTAAGCGGTTTGACAACATAAGGATTTAAAACATGAAATCATTACTCGACCTGTTCAAGCAGTTCACGCCCGATGAGCATTTCGATGCCATCAAAATTGGCATGGCTTCTCCCGAGAAGATCCGCTCATGGTCTTTCGGCGAAGTGAAAAAGCCAGAAACCATCAACTACCGTACCTTCAAGCCTGAGCGCGATGGTCTGTTTTGCGCCAAGATTTTTGGCCCCATCAAAGACTACGAATGCTTGTGCGGCAAATACAAACGACTCAAGCACCGTGGCGTGATTTGCGAGAAGTGCGGCGTTGAAGTCACACAAACCAAAGTGCGTCGTGAGCGCATGGGTCACATCGACCTGGCCGCACCTTGCGCCCACATTTGGTTCTTGAAGTCATTGCCTTCACGTTTGGGCCTCGTGCTCGACATGACCCTGCGTGACATCGAGCGCGTGTTGTACTTTGAAGCATATGTCGTGACCGACCCTGGTATGACACCTTTGAAGAAATTCGCCATCATGTCGGAAGACGACTACGAAGCCAAAGTGGTGGAGTACGGTGACGAATTCATTGCCAAAATGGGCGCTGAAGGCATCAAAGATTTGCTCGAAGGTCTCGACCTCGATATCGAAATCGAGAAGCTTCGCAACGATTTGACCGGCTCTGAAATCAAGATCAAGAAAAACGCCAAGCGTTTGAAATTAATGGAAGCGTTCAAGAAGTCTGGCATCAAGCCAGAGTGGATGGTGTTGTCTGTCTTGCCTGTGCTGCCACCTGATTTGCGCCCACTGGTGCCGTTGGACGGCGGGCGCTTTGCGACTTCCGACTTGAACGACTTGTACCGCCGTGTGATCAACCGTAACAGCCGCTTGCGTCGGTTGCTCGAACTCAAGGCACCTGAAATCATTGCGCGCAATGAAAAACGCATGTTGCAAGAAGCCGTGGACAGCTTGCTGGACAACGGTCGTCGCGGCAAGGCCATGACAGGCGCCAACAAGCGCGCCTTGAAGTCACTGGCTGACATGATTAAAGGTAAGAGCGGTCGTTTCCGTCAAAACTTGTTGGGTAAGCGCGTCGACTACTCTGGTCGTTCCGTGATTACCGTGGGCCCAACTTTGAAATTGCACCAATGCGGTTTACCCAAGTTGATGGCACTCGAGTTGTTCAAGCCCTTCATCTTCTCTCGTCTCGAAGCCATGGGCGTCGCGACCACCATCAAGGCCGCGAAGAAAGAAGTGGAATCCGGCTCAGCCGTGGTGTGGGACATCTTGGAGGAGGTGATCAAAGAGCACCCCGTCATGTTGAACCGTGCGCCTACGTTGCACCGCTTGGGCATTCAAGCGTTCGAACCTATCTTGATCGAAGGTAAAGCCATTCAGTTGCACCCACTCGTTTGCTCAGCGTTCAATGCTGACTTCGACGGTGACCAAATGGCCGTTCACGTGCCTTTGTCTGTGGAAGCACAGATGGAAGCCCGTACCTTGATGCTGGCCTCGAACAACGTGTTGTTCCCTGCCAACGGAGAGCCTTCTATCGTTCCTTCACAAGACGTTGTGTTGGGCTTGTACTACGCCACCCGTGACCGTATCAACGGCAAGGGCGAAGGCTTGGTGTTTGCCAACCTCACCGAAGTGCAACGCGCTTTGGACGCTGGCGTGGTCGAGCTGACCGCCAAAGTGGCCGTGCGTTTGACCGAGTGGAACAAAGACAAAGAAACGGGTGAATTCGTGCCAAGCACCAGCTTGGTCGACACCACCGTGGGCCGCGCTTTGTTGTCGGAAATCTTGCCCAAGGGCCTGCCTTTCTCCAACATCAACAAAGCCTTGAAGAAGAAAGAAATTTCTAAGCTCATCAACGTCGCGTTCCGCAAGTGCGGCTTGAAAGACACCGTGGTGTTTGCCGATAAATTGTTGCAAAACGGTTTCCGTTTGGCAACACGTGCGGGTATCTCTATCGCGATTGACGACATGTTGGTGCCGCCAGAAAAAGGCGCCATCATCAGCGCGTCTGAAAAGGAAGTCAAAGATATCGAACAGCAATACGTGTCCGGTCTGGTGACCTCTGGCGAGCGTTACAACAAAGTGGTGGACATCTGGGGCAAGGCGGGCGACGCCGTGTCCAGGGTGATGATGGACCAACTCCGCAAAGAGAAGACCATTGACCGCCATGGCAACGAAGTTGAGCAAGAGTCGTTCAACTCCATCTACATGATGGCCGACTCAGGCGCTCGCGGTTCTGCCGCTCAAATTCGCCAGTTGGCTGGTATGCGTGGTTTGATGGCCAAGCCTGACGGCTCCATCATTGAGACCCCCATCACGGCGAACTTCCGTGAAGGCCTGAACGTGTTGCAGTACTTTATTTCCACCCACGGTGCGCGTAAAGGTCTGGCCGACACGGCGTTGAAGACAGCGAACTCCGGTTACTTGACACGTCGCTTGGTGGACGTGACCCAAGACTTGGTGGTCACAGAACACGATTGCGGCACAACCAACGGTCAATTGATGCGCGCCATCGTTGAAGGTGGCGAAGTGATTGAGTCCTTGCGCGATCGCATCTTGGGCCGCACTGCGGTGGAAGATGTGTTGAGCCCAGAAACACGTGCCGTGTTGGTCAAGGCTGGCGTCATGCTGGACGAAGACATCATTGACGAAATCGAAGCCGCTGGCGTGGATGAAGTCAAAGTGCGCACCGCATTGAATTGCGAAACACGCTTCGGCTTGTGCGCCATGTGCTACGGCCGTGATTTGGGGCGTGGTGGTTTGGTTAACAATGGTGAAGCCGTTGGCGTGATTGCTGCGCAGTCCATCGGTGAACCTGGCACACAGCTGACCATGCGTACCTTCCACATTGGTGGTGCGGCTTCTCGTGCAGCCGTCGCTTCTAGCGTGGAAGCCAAGTCCAATGGTGTGATTGGTTTTAACTCCACCATGCGTTATGTGTCCAACACCAAAGGTGAGTTGGTGGTGATTTCTCGCTCTGGCGAGATCGTCATTCACGACGAGCATGGTCGTGAGCGTGAGCGTCACAAAGTGCCGTACGGTGCGATTCTGTCGATCAAGCCAGACCAGTCCATCAAAGCGGGCGTGATCTTGGCGAACTGGGATCCATTGACACGCCCCATCATCACGGAATTCGCTGGTAAGGTGCAATTCGAAAACGTGGAAGAAGGCCTCACCGTTGCCAAGCAATTGGACGAAGTGACGGGCTTGTCCACGCTGGTGGTGATTGACCCCAAGCGTCGCGGTGCGACCAAGGTGGTGCGTCCACAGGTCAAGCTGATCGATGCGTCTGGCAAAGAAGTCAAGATTCCTGGCACAGACCACGCGGTGACGATTGGTTTCCAAATCGGCGCCTTGATTCAAGTGCGCGATGGCATGGATGTGGGTCCAGGCGAAGTCTTGGCACGTATCCCTGTGGAAGGTCAAAAGACCCGCGACATCACCGGTGGTTTGCCACGTGTGGCCGAACTGTTCGAAGCGCGCTCACCCAAAGACAAGGGCATGCTGGCTGAGATGACCGGTACCGTGTCGTTTGGTAAAGAAACCAAAGGCAAGGTGCGTTTGCAAATCACTGACCCAGAAGGCAAAGTGTGGGACGAACTCATTCCTAAAGAGAAGAACATCTTGGTCCACGAAGGTCAAGTGGTCAACAAAGGCGAGAGCGTGGTGGACGGCCCAGCCGATCCACAAGACATCTTGCGTTTGCTCGGCATGGAAGAGTTGGCACGCTACATCGTTGACGAAGTGCAAGACGTTTACCGCTTGCAAGGCGTGAAGATCAACGACAAGCACATTGAAGTGATCGTGCGTCAAATGTTGCGTCGCGTCGTTGTCGAGAGCGTGGGTGACTCCAACTACATCGCTGGCGAACAAGTGGAGCGTTCGGAGATTCTCAACACCAACGAAGCACTGCAACGCGATGGAAAAATTCCAGCAACGTTCACCAACTTGTTGCTGGGTATTACCAAAGCGTCCTTGTCCACCGACTCGTTCATCTCTGCGGCTTCTTTCCAAGAAACCACACGTGTGCTGACCGAGGCGGCCATCATGGGCAAGCGCGACGAGTTGCGCGGCTTGAAAGAAAACGTCATCGTCGGTCGCCTGATTCCCGCAGGCACTGGCTTGGCTTATCACAAGGCACGCAAGGTCAAAGACGCGATGGACGACGCCGAGCGTCGCGCCATTGCGGAAGCGGAAGCCGCCGAATTGGCCGGAGCATCTTCTGACGAAGAAACTCAGGTCGATCACGGCGCGGGTGAAGAAGCGTAAAACGACCCTCTCAACAAAGGCCCGAAAGGGCCTTTGTTGTTATGGGCAAAGTGGTTTGAAAGCACAAGGACAATCATGTACCCCCACGTTCATCACGTCGTGTATTCACTGCCCCCCGAGGTGGCGCAAGCCTTCTTTGAGGCGGCTAGGCAGGAGGCTTGAACATGCTTATTGCTTGGTGGTTTTGGCTATTCATCGCCGTGATGTTGTTTTGGAGCGTGGGTGCGTACCGCCGTTTGGTGGGCTTTCGCACGGCGGTGAACAAGCAATTTGCGGTGCTCGAAGAGCTCATGCTGCGCTATCAGGCGCTGGTGCAGGAGGCCACGACAGCCGCAGTGACCTCGCCTTCGGGATGGCAAACCGCGGTATCGCCAGAGCTGGGGGCCAGCCACTGGACGCGTTTGCAGGTGGCGGCTAATTTGTCGGCCATGGCCTTGGCGCGCATGCAAGAACATCCGTTGGAACCCTCATCAGCGATTGCGTTGGTTGCGACCAGTCGTGATTTACAAGATGCGTGGGAGGCCCTCACGCACCCTGATGTGTACTACGTCTCTGTGCCTGCCGAGTTGACCCAGCGCTGGGTCGAGCTGGGCATTTCGATTCAGCCTGATTTACAGCGCTTCAACCAAGCTGTGACCCATTACAACGATGCCATTGCCATGCTCCCCGCGACTGCGATGGCGCATTTATTCAAATTCAAACCCGGCCGCATTCTGGAATGACCGACCACGTCAACACATCCGTTCCTCTGTGGCAACAGTTGCAAGCCGTGGCCCAAGCCTTGGCGCAAGTGCGGCGTGGTGTCTCAGGCACGGCCGCATTAGAGGCTGTCCCTTCTGCGTTGCGCCCAGGCGTGCAAGCCTTGTTGTTTCAAACGCTGCGGCAGTTGGGCCGTGCGCAAGCTTTGCGTGCGCAGTTGGCCTCACGTACGCCCGCTCCTTTGCCTGACGCACTGCTATGCACGGCGTTGGCTTTGGCGTGGGACCCAGACAATGCACCATATGAACCTCATACGCTGGTTAACCAAGCGGTCGAAGCCGCCAAGCAAACCCAGAGCTTGCACATGCCGGCCAATTTCCTCAATGCGTGTTTGCGACGTTTCTTGCGTGAGCGCGATGCTTTGGTGAAGGCCACAGACAACAATGTCCTCGCCCAGTGGAACCATCCCGAGTGGTGGGTGATGCGCTTGCAAAAAGACCATCCAGACCATTGGCAAGACATCTTGCGTGCTAGCAACCAAGCCGCCCCTATGACTTGGCGTGTGAACACCGCACGCACCAGTCGTGAGGTCTTGCAAGCAGACTGGGCCAATCACGGGTTGACCTCGTTCCCTGTGGGTGCACAAGGCTTGCTGTTGGCGCAGGCACATCCAGTGCGTGATGTGCCGGGTTTTGCGGAGGGGCGGTGCTCGGTGCAAGACGCTGCTGCGCAATGTGCTGCCCAACTCTTGCTGGATGGCTTGATCACCACGCAGCAGCCGCTGCGTATCCTCGATGCTTGTGCTGCACCGGGTGGCAAAACTGCGCATTTGCTGGAGTTGTTGGATGACAAGTCGCAAGTCACGGCGCTGGACATCGATCCACAGCGCTGTGAGCGTATTGCGCAAAACTTGCAACGCATTGGGCGCAGTGCACGCATCATTGCCGCAGATGCAGCGCTCACTAAAACATGGTGGGACGGTCAACTCTTTGACGCCATTCTTTTGGATGCACCCTGCACCGCGTCGGGCATTGTGCGGCGTCATCCAGATGTGCGTTGGTTGCGTCGTGAGCGCGACATCGACAAACTCGCCGCTATTCAGAAAAACTTGCTCAAGCAACTGTGGCCTTTGGTCAAACCGGGAGGACGCTTGTTGTATTGCACCTGCTCGGTCTTCAGGGCAGAAGGCGAAAACCAAGTCAAAACGTTTGTTGAACACAACACCCATGCCCGTTTGCTCCCCTCTCTGGGGCATTTAAGGCCTCAAACCCGCGCAACAGCGGCCCTGCTCACCGACAATCTACTGGGTGACCATGACGGCTTTTATTACGCACTGCTGGAAAAACTTCCTGCGCCTTGAGTGGCCCCTCGCGGGCGACTTCAAGCGCGTACGGCTGCTGTGCGTCGCGTCGTTGACTACCCTGTGCCTGATATGCATGGGCGTGGCCCAAGCGGACACCACGGTGGAGTTACAGGAGTTCAAGCTCGAACGCCAAGACACCGCGCTGTACATGTCCGGCCAATGGCGTTTTGAGTTACCGCCCGCACTGGAAGATGCTTTGCTGAAAGGCGTCACGCTGTATTTTGTGACTGAGGTGGACATCCACCAAGAGCGTTGGTATGTGTACAACCAGCGCATAGCGCATGCCGAGCGTCATGTACGTCTCTTTTATCAGCCGCTCACACGCCGTTGGCGCGTCAGCATTTCGCCCCAGCCTTTCAACGTGAGTGGCCTGGGCATGAGTCTCGTGCAAAGTTATGACTCCGCCGAAGAGGCATGGTCCGTCGTACGACGCATCGTCCAATGGCGCATTGCGAACGCCATGGATATCAACTTAGATGCCAAACAAACCATCAGCATTAATTTCAAACTCGATCTCAAGCAGTTGCCGCGGCCTTTGCAAATCGGAGCCACAGGACAGAGTGACTGGAGCATCGGGTTCAGTAAGACGCAGCGCTTGGAGTTGACCCCATGATTGAGCTGGCTGAAAAGCGTGTTCGCCTTTCAGGCTTTCAGTTTCGGTGGTTGTTGGTCATCAGCGCCACGGTGGTGTTAGGGCTGTGTTTGGTGCTGCTGTTTTTACTCACGCAAGCCACCGATAACCGTGAACTGTACGAGCGCAACTATCGCCAACTCTTTGGTTTGAATGTGGTGGTCGCCACGCTGCTGATGGCGGTGATTGCGTGGCTGTCTGTGCGCTTGCTGTTGCGTTTGCGGCAAGGCAAGTTTGGTAGCCGTTTGCTGCTCAAAATCGCGGCCACCTTTGCCTTGGTGGGGTTTGTACCGGGCTTGTTGATCTACAGCGTGTCCTACCAGTTTGTCTCACGTTCAATCGAAAGTTGGTTTGATGTGAAGGTCGAGGGCGCGTTAGATGCAGGCTTGAGTTTGGGGCGCACCACCCTCGACACCTTGGCTAATGACCTTGGACAAAAAACCAAAGCGGCAAGCGCCCAAATCAACGACTTACCAGATGTGTCTGTGGGCTTGGCCTTAGACCGCATGAAAGACCAGTTGGGGGCGGATGACGTGATCCTCTGGAACACGGCAGGTCAGGCCTTGGCCAGTGCGGGGGACTCGCGCTACAAAATCAACCCCGAGCGACCCACTCCCGCGCAGTTGCGCCTCGTACGAACACAAAGTGTGGTCACTGCTGTGGACGGCTTAGATGAAGCCGACGCACAAGGCACAACCAAAGCCCGTATCCGTGCCTTGGTGCAAGTCGCGCCGTCTGGCTTGGGCTTGCTCATTGAGCCACGTGTGTTGCAAGTGACGAAGGCTTTGCCGCCCACCTTGGTGAGCAATGCGCTGGCGGTTGAAGTGGCTTATCGAGAATACCAAGAGCGTGCCTTGGGGCGTGATGGCCTACGCAGCATGTATATCGGCACCTTGACGCTGAGTCTGTTTTTGGCCGTCTTTGGTGCGGTCTTATTAGCCGTCTTACTGGGTAACCAACTGGCGCGACCTTTGTTGATGTTGGCCGAAGGTGTGCGTGACGTGGCTGCGGGTGACTTAAGCCCTAGGCCCGCGTTACAAGGGCGTGATGAGTTGGGTGGCTTGACACGTTCCTTTGCGCAGATGACCCAACAGCTGGCAGATGCCCGTTCTGCTGTGGACCGAAGCATGTTGCAGGTCCACACCTCGCGTGCGAATTTGCAAACCATACTCGACAACCTCACCGCAGGTGTCATCGTCATGACGAACACGGGCTTGATCAAGTCCTCCAATCCGGGCGCGACCCGCATCTTGCGTGTGCCACTGGCCGCATGGGAAGGACGTGCACTCAATGACATCGAAGGCCTGGCCGAGTTTGCACAGCATGTGCAGCGGGAGTTTGAGGGCTTCTTGGGCGAACGCAGCCAGCATGGGCTAGACCACTGGCAGCAATCTTTTGAGTTGCATGCCACCAGCATCAGCCCTGCTGTGCAATTGACCGATGACACTTTGCAACACATCACCTTGTTGGCTCGCGGTGCGGTGTTGCCCAACAACGGACGCCTGCTGGTGTTTGACGACATCTCTGAAATCGTTTCCGCCCAGCGTGCGCAAGCGTGGGGCGAAGTGGCTCGTCGTTTGGCGCATGAAATTAAAAACCCGCTCACACCGATTCAACTCTCGGCTGAACGCTTAGAGATGAAGCTCACAGGCAAGTTGCAAGAGCCCGAACAATTGATTCTGAACAAGTCTGTGAAAACCATCGTGGAGCAGGTCGATGCCATGAAACGATTGGTCAATGAGTTCCGCGATTACGCACGCTTGCCCGTGGCCGAACTCAAACCGATCGGCCTCAACGTGTTGGTGCAAGACGTGATGCAGCTTTACGGAGCAGAGAACGCCGCCGTACCTGTTCGTGCGGAATTAGCCCCCGAGTGCCCCATCATTCACGGTGACGCGCAACAGCTCCGACAAGTGGTACACAACCTGTTGCAAAACGCACAAGATGCCACCCAAGGACAGCCGCGCCCCATGGTGCAGATTTCCACCCAATGGGTGCCCACCTCAGGCCGTGTGCGCTTGGTCGTGCGAGATAACGGGCCTGGTTTTCCTCCGAAAATTTTGAGTCGTGCTTTCGAACCATACGTCACCACCAAATCGCGCGGTACCGGCCTTGGCTTGGCTGTGGTGAAAAAAATTGCCGACGAGCACTCGGCACGCATTGACCTGAAAAATCGTGAATTAGAGGGGCGCGTGGTAGGGGCGCAAGTGTCGTTATCATTCCAAGTTGCAGAATCGCAACAAAACCAAATTCTTTAATTCAGCGAGACACGTTTAGACATGGCAAACATTTTGGTGGTGGATGACGAGCTAGGCATTCGGGATCTCCTGTTCGAGATCCTCAATGACGAAGGTCATGCCGTAGAAGTCGCAGAAAACGCTGCGCAAGCACGCTTGGCCCGACAGACGGCGCGGCCAGACTTGGTTTTGCTTGACATTTGGATGCCTGACACCGATGGCGTCACCTTGCTCAAAGAGTGGGCGGGCGCGGGCCTGTTGAACATGCCCGTCATCATGATGAGTGGTCATGCCACGATTGATACGGCCGTGGAGGCCACCCGAATTGGCGCACAAGCCTTTTTGGAAAAACCCATTACCTTGCAAAAACTACTCAAAGCAGTGGAGCAAGGTTTGGTACGCAAGCCCTTGGTGCCTGCGGCGCTCATAGGTGCTGGACCTAGTGCAAAAAAAGATGAGCCCATGGCATTTGAAATATCACAAGCCGTGGTGTTGCCACCCACACACCAAAGCTTTGATTTAGAGAAGCCCTTGCGCGATGCCCGTGATGCATTTGAGCGCGCTTACTTTGAGTACCACCTCACACAAGAAAGTGGTTCCATGACTCGCGTGGCCGATAAAACAGGCCTAGAGCGCACGCATCTCTATCGCAAACTCAAGCAGCTAGGCGTGGACTTGTCCAAAGCCAAGCGCGTCGTTTGAGGTGCGCATTGAGGTTGCACACACGGGAGAGTGTTACAATTTGGCCATCGGCCCGGTAGCTCAGTTGGTAGAGCAGCGGATTGAAAATCCGCGTGTCGGCAGTTCGATTCTGCCCCAGGCCACCAAAAACGATGCGCCCTAGCGCCCTTTTCGGGTTCTAGGGCGTTTCTACAATTTGGGCCACCTTTCTACAAAGAATGGTTTTAAGTCTGCTCACACTGATTTATGCGCAGCGCTTTCCGCCGAGGCCGCACTGGCACGCAGTGCAAACTCGGCGCGCAGGGCTTTGAGTTTTTCGCGAGGGTCTTCTTTGACCGTGTCTTTGTCAAGACCCATTTCTGCGATGAAGCGGCTGGGCTGGGCGGCGATCATGTCGCGGCCTTTTTTGCGTTTACGCGTCCAACTGACGGCCAGCGAACGCTGGGCACGCGTGATGCCCACATACATGAGGCGGCGTTCTTCTTGCAGGCGCATCGCGAGGTTCTCGTTGGTGTGCTCGGTGCCAGGCTCGTCATCGAGTTTGAAGGGCAATATGCCTTCGGTGACGCCCACCAGCATGACGTGTGGCCACTCCAAGCCTTTGGAGGCGTGCAAGGTGGAGAGGGTCACGACGTTTTGGTCTTTTTCGCGTTCGGTCAGCGTGGAGAGCAAGGCGATGGTTTGCGCGACTTCGAGCAGGTTCTTGACTTCATGGCCCGTGGTCACGCCCGCCGTGTCGTCAATCTGGCCGCCGCAGCGTTGGGCCATCCAGTCGCAAAACTCCATCACGTTGTTCCACTTGGAGGCTGCTGCTTTCTCGCTTTCTTCTGCGTCGTAGAGGTGCTTCTCGTAGCCGATGTCTTTGAGCCAGTCGTTCAAGAAGGCGCGTGCATCTTCAGCCCCTGTGGTGAGGCGTGCGCGGAACTCTAGGTCGTTCACGTAGCGGCCAAACTCATGCAGACTGCCCAGGGCGCGTGCATTGAGGACTGAGGGCAAGCTGTTGCTGAACAAAGCCTCAAACATGCTGAGTTTGTATTGGCTGGCGAACTGGCCCAAGCTGGCCAGTGTTTGATGGCCGATGCCGCGCTTCGGGGTGGTGACGGTGCGCAAGAACGCAGGGTCATCGTCGTTGTTGACCCACAGGCGCAGCCAAGCGCACAAGTCGCGGATCTCGGCGCGGTCAAAAAAGCTTTGGCCACCGGACACTTTGTAGGGGATTTGCGCTTTGCGCAGCGCTTTTTCAAAGATGCGTGCTTGATGGTTGGCGCGGTAGAGCACGGCAAAGTCTTGCAACTCGCGGTGGCCGCTGGCGCCTGCCTCAGTGCCGGCGCGCAGCGATTGGATGCGCGCCACCACGCGTTCGGCTTCGTGTTCTTCGTTGTCCGCATCCACCACGCGCACGGGCTCGCCTTCACCGAGTTCGGAGAACAAGGTTTTGGGAAACAGCTTGGGGTTGAGTTGAATGACGTTGTTGGCTGCACGCAAGATGGCGCTGGTGGAGCGGTAGTTTTGCTCGAGTTTGATGACCTTCAAGGTCGGGAAGTCTTGTGGCAACTTGCGCAGGTTGTCTAGCGTGGCACCGCGCCAACCGTAGATGGACTGGTCGTCGTCACCCACAGCGGTGAAGCGAGCGATCGCGTGGTCGGGGCCCACCAAACACTTGAGCACTTCGTATTGGGTGGCATTGGTGTCTTGGTATTCGTCGACCAGCACATGACCGAGTTGGGCTTGCCATTTGGCGCGCACCTCATCGTGTTCTTGCAGGAGCTTTAGGGGCATGCCAATCAGGTCGTCAAAGTCCACGCTTTGGTAGGCGGTGAGGCGCTCTTGGTAGCGCGCCATGATTTTGGCGATGCCCCGTTCATGGTCGTCTTTGGCCAAGGCGAGTGCTTGGGCTGAGTTGAGGCCCATGTTTTTCCACAAGCTGATGGTCCATTGCCATTGGCGTGCGGTGGCGATGTCGGTGGTGCCGCCTGCGTCTTTCAAGATGCCGGTCACATCGGCGCTGTCCATGATGCTGAACTGGGGCTTGAGGCCCATCACGCCGCCGTCTTGGCGCAACATGCGCACGCCCAGTGCGTGGAAGGTGCAAATCATCACAGCGTTGGCGGCTTTGCCAATCAGGCCTTTGGCGCGTTCGCGCATTTCGGTGGCGGCCTTGTTGGTGAAGGTGATCGCCGCGATGCGCTTGGGCTCTAGCCCCATTTGGATGAGGCGGCCAATCTTGTGCGTGATGACGCGTGTTTTGCCTGAGCCTGCCCCCGCGAGTACCAGACAAGGACCGTGCAAGAAATTGACGGCTTCTTGTTGCGCGAGATTGAGACCAGCAGACATTCGGGAGACAGTTGTGTTGAAGCGGGCAATGATACTGGTCGCCTCAGAAGGCAAAATAGCACGGTGCTGAACATTCTTCTCGTCACCTTTCCCTTTTTTGCGCTGGTGTTGGCTGGCTTTGTGGCGGCGCACCGCCGCATGTTGCCGCTGGACGCGATTCCTGGGCTCAACGGCTTTGTGCTGTTTTTTGCGTTGCCTTGCATGCTCTACCGCTTTGGCGCGAGCACGCCCATCGTTCAGCTTTTGGATGTCACGCTGTTTTTGGCGTACTTGCTCTGCGCGTTGCTGATGGTGGGGTTTGTGGTGGCGGTGAGCCTGAACCAACGCATCGGCTGGAACGATGCGTCGTTTGGCGCTTTGGTAGCGGCGTTTCCCAATACGGGTTTCATGGGCGTACCTTTGCTGGTGGCGCTGTTGGGTGCTTCAGCCGCTGGGCCTGCCATCGTGACCATGGTGGTGGACATGGTGATCACCACCTCGCTGTGCATTGCGCTGTCGCGCTTGGACGGTGCCGACGAGCATGGTGCGCGTCACGCGGCGAAGAAAGCACTCCAAGGTGTGCTGACCAACCCGATGCCGTGGGCCATCGGCTTGGGAGCGTTGTCGTCGGCGATGGACTACGAACTCATCGGTCCTTTCGCCAAGACGGGGGGCTTGTTGGCCGATGCGGCGTCTCCCGTGGCGCTGTTCACGATTGGCGCGGTGCTGGCGCGTTCACAAATTCGTGTGCATGAAAGCGGTCATCCGCCCATTCTGTGGCGCGACTTTTTACCTGTGGCTATTTTCAAATTGGTGTTGCATCCCGTGCTCGTGTTGCTGGTGTTGGCGGCTGCCGCGCAAATGGGATTTGTGATTGAGCGCTTCACGATGGTCGTGGTGGTGCTGGTGGCGGCTCTGCCCAGTGCCAGCAATGTGGCCTTGCTGTCCGATCGCTTTGGGGCAGACACCGGGCGCATTGCGATGATTATTTTGGTGACCACGGCGGCTGCGTTTTTCACGTTTTCGGCAGCGGTGGCCTTGCTCAACGGGTGAACGGTGCGCGTGACGCGCCTTGCCCTTTGCCCGGACTGGCTTTGTGGGCGCATGCTGCCCAAGCGCTGGCGGTGTTAAATCGCCAACGGGTCGACATCCACCGCCCAGCGCATCACCTGCCGATGGGCGCTGCGCATGGCGTGCAAGTTCGCCTGCCAATGGGCCAAGAAATGTTGCAGCGCTTTGCGGGAGGTGCACTCGATCAACATCTGTGCGCGTTCGATGTTGGCCACGCGCTGAATCGTCATAGGCACGGCGGGATACAAGTCCACCAGGAGTTCATCAGCCAATGCGGCGCCTGCTTCGCGTGCGGCGTTTAAAAAGCCTTGCGCTGCTTCTTGGCTGCGTGCCTCGGCCCGCACCAAGGCTTGAAAGCTGAAGGGCGGCAAGGTGGCTTGCTCGCGTTCTTTGAGCTGTTGTTCGGCAAAGGCGGGGTAGTCGTGTTGCTTGAGTGCTTCAAACAGCGGGTGTAGTGGGTGAAAGCTTTGCACCCACATCTCGCAAGGGCTGAACAACGTCATTGCGGCATCTCGGCCCGCGCGTCCCGCCGCTTGCATCAAGAGACTAAACAAACGTTCAGGCGCACGGAAGTCACTGGAGAACAGCGCGCCATCTGGGTTGAGGGCGGCCACCAAGGTCACGCGTCGAAAGTCGTGGCCCTTGGCAATCATTTGTGTGCCCACCAGCACGTCGACTGCGCCCGCGTGGACCTCGGCGAGCTGGCGTTCTAGCTCGCCTTTGAGGCGTGTGCTGTCGGCGTCGATGCGTGCAATGCGGATGGGCTCACCGTCAGGCCTGCGCACATCGGCCAACAGCTCTGCCAAGTGTTCTTCGAGTTGTTCGGTGCCACGACCCAAAGGGCTGATGTCTAAGTTGCCGCAGCTTGGGCATGTGCGCGGCACGGGCTGTGTGAAGCCGCAGTGGTGGCAGCGCAGGGTGCGGTCGAGTTTGTGGAACACGCGGTAGGCGCTGCAATGCGGGCATTCACTTTTCCAGCCGCAGTCGTTGCAGCTGAGCACGGGCGCGTAGCCACGGCGGTTGAGCAGCACCAAGATTTGTTCGCCACGCGTGATGCGTTCGCGTATGGCGTCGAGCAAGTGGTTGGAGAACACGGTTTTATAGGGCTGGCGACTCATGTCGACACGGCGCACCAAGGGCAAGGCGCCTTGGCCGACGCGTGAGGGCATGGCCAAGCGCATGTAGCGTCTAGCGGGTTCAGCACCAGATGCGGGGCGGCTGTGGTGCCAGCTCTCTAGCGAGGGCGTGGCCGAGCCTAGGATGACTTTGGCGCCAACGAGTTGACCGCGATATACCGCTAAGTCACGCGCGGAATAGCGTGCGCCTTCTTGCTGTTTGTAGCTGGGGTCGTGTTCTTCATCCACCACGATGAGTTGCAAATGCGGCATGGAGGCAAATACGGCCATGCGCGTGCCCAACACAATGCGAGCTTCACCGCTGTGTGCCGCCAGCCAATTCTTCAGGCGCTGCGCAGGGGTGAGGCTGCTGTGCATGGCGACCAAGCAATCCTCACCCCATTGCGGGCAAAAGCGCGTGCGAAAGCGCTCTTCGAGCTGCGGTGTGAGGTTGATCTCTGGGACCATCACCAAAATTTGCGCTTGTGCGTCGCGCTCAAGCACCGCTTGGGCGGCACGCAAGTACACCTCGGTCTTGCCGCTGCCCGTGTTGCCAAAGAGCAGGAACGGACCTTTGTGCGCTGCGATATCGGTCAACACGTGGGCTTGCTCGTCGGTGGGCGTTGGAATGGTTTGTGCGTTCTCCTCGAATGCGTTCACTGCCTTGACCTTGCGCTTTAAGCGTCGAGCCCATTGCTCGGTGCTGAGGTCGCGCAGTTGGCTCGGTAACGCTGCGAGTGCGACTTCGCCAGTGCTGCGCTGGTAGTAGCTGGCGGCGAACTGCACGAGTTGACGCCAGTGGGCGTTCAAGGGGGCAATGCCTTCTAGTACGCTGGCTACTGCACGCAGCTGCATGGGTACTGGTGCTTCGTTGGGGGGCGAAGGCTTGTCTGCACCTCTGTGCGAGTTTGGCTCGACCATGGGGGATGTCGCGATCGCCCGCATCTGCGGGGCGTCCCACACCACGCCCAGTAGCTCTCGGCTACCTAGCGGCACCCGTACCAAGGTGCCAGGTGGGTATGCCACTTCGCTTTCGTACGTGAGTGCGCCACCAATGCCACTGTGTGCAGGGGTGTGAAGCATCACTGTAATTTGGTACGGCATGTCAAGCGATGAGTTGGGATGATTTGCTCAGGTGATTTAGCAGAAAGAGCCTTAAGTCATTGATTTCAATAGGATTCAAACTTAACCCAGTGTTTCTGTGGATAACTTTGTTGATATCTAGACTTGAGTGCTCCCAAGGGCGCATGAATCAAGGCTTTGAACAAACTGCCTCAAAAAAATGCAGGTTTAGAAAGTCATATAAATCAATAGCTTATGCAGTTTTTAAAAGTTTTTGTGCCCTGCAAAAGAAAACTTCATCTTGGTGCGATAGATCAACCTTTTTGTGCATAAGTGTTAGGTTGAAGTGCCACTTTTAGTGGTTTGAAACTTAATTTTTGGTGGTTTGTCTAGGGTTTTCGCAGCAAACGCGAGTGGCGATGCACCGTCTCGACCAAGACGCCCACGCTGTCGGGCGGGGTAAATTGGCTGATACCGTGGCCGAGGTTGAAGATCTGTGTCGGGCCGGTGGTGGTTTTGTCTGTGTGTGGCTTGCCAAATGCATCCAGCACGCGGCGTGCCTCGGTGGCAATCGCGTCGGCGGGGGCAAACAAGGCGTTGGGGTCTAAGTTGCCTTGCAGGGCTTTGCCGGGGCCGCCCACAGCGCCGCCAACTTGCGCACGAGCTTTGGCGAGGTTGACCGTCCAATCCACCCCCAACACGTCGCAGTCGAGGTCGGCCATTTCTGGCAACCACAAGCCGCCGCCCTTGGTGAAGACCAAACGGGGAGTGACAGCGCCATCGTGCGAGCGCTTGAGCTGTGCCAGCACGCGCTTGGTGTAGGCCATGCTGAACTGTTGGAACATCCCGTCGGCCAGCACACCGCCCCAGCTGTCAAAAATCATCACGGCTTGCGCGCCGGCTTCGATTTGGGTGTTGAGGTACAGGGCGACTGCGTCGGCGTTGATTTCTAAAATGCGGTGCATCAGGTCGGGGCGGCTGTACATCAGGCTTTTGACGTGACGGTAGTCGTCCGAGCCTGCACCTTCAACCATGTAGCAAGCCAAGGTCCAAGGGCTGCCAGAAAAACCAATCAAAGGCACGCGACCGTTGAGTGCTTTGCGAATGGAGGTGACGGCGTCAAACACATAACGCAGCTTGGCCATGTCGGGCACCGCGAGTTCGTTGACTGCGGCTTCGTTGCGTACGTTCTTGGCGAACTTGGGGCCTTCGCCTTGGGTGAAGCTCAGTCCTAAGCCCATCGCATCAGGCACAGTCAAGATGTCACTGAACAAAATCGCGGCATCCAGTGGGTAGCGTTCCAGCGGTTGCAGCGTGACTTCAGTGGCGAAGTCTGTGTTGGTGGCCAATCCCATGAAGCTGCCAGCCTTGGCGCGTGTGGCGCAGTACTCGGGCAAGTAGCGGCCGGCTTGGCGCATGAGCCAGATAGGGGTGTGGTCGGTGGCTTGGCGCATGCAAGCGCGCAAAAAGCTGTCGTTTTGAAGTGGTGCAAACATGGCGACATTGTCGCCGAGGTGCGATGGCTAATGAGTGGTAGGCGGTGGCCGTGGTGCTGGGTGTTTCTTGGGCCGCTTTAGCCAAGCCGAGCGTACTCGACCATCAAGCATTTGTCTTGCACCACGGTCAGGCCTACGGCTTGTGCTTGAGTGGCGGCTGCGTGGTTGACCACGCCAATTTGCAACCAGAGTGACTTGGCGCCGATGGCGATGGCCTCTGCCGCGATGGGTGGGATGTCTTCAGAATTGCGAAAACAATTCACCATGTCGATGCGCTCATGTTGGGCCGCTTCGGTGAGGGAGGCGTAGGACTTTTCGCCCAGCACTTCACGTGCATTGGGATTGATGGGCACGATGCGAAAGCCGTGGTCTTGCATGTACTTGGCGACGCGAAAGCTGTCACGGTGCGGCTTGGGGGAGAGGCCTACGACTGCGATGGTGTGGCAGTTGGCAAGGCTTTGATGGATGGCGTCTGAGGGCATGGCTTATTGGCTGTTGCGTGTTGAGGGGGCGGCATGCGCGGCCAGCGCCACACGGACTTGGCGCACGCTGAGTAGTTCGGACAGGACCAGCGGTGCCTGGCCCGGCGTGTGCAGCACATACACAGGCACACCGCTGCGTCCGAGGGCGGTGAGAGCTTCGGTGATGGCGGGGTCGCGTCGCGTCCAGTCGGCACGCAAGAGCGTGACCTTGTACTGCGCAAAATCAGCCAGCACATCGCGGTTGGAGAGGGTGGACTTTTTATTGATTTGGCAGGTCACGCACCAAGCGGCGGTGAAGTCAACAAACACGGGGTAGCCCTGGGCCAAGCTTTGTTGGACGGCAGCGTCAGACCACGGTTGCCAAGCGGTGGTCGCTGCGGTGTTGTTTTGACTCACGTTGGCTGAGGGGTTGTCGCCTGATGCTTTCAAGGCCTCTGAGAATGTCAAAGCACCCCATACCAAGGTGGCCCCCAGTAGCCAAGACAAGCCACGTGCGGCAGGGGTGTGTTGTTTGAGCGCCCAGATGAAGGCCGCGAGCAAGAGCAAACCGCCCAGTGCAAACATGGCATCGTCTAAGCTGGTTTGTTGGCCGAGTACCCACAGCAGCCAGACCACGGTGGCCAGGATGGGGAAGGCCAACAACTGCCGCAGTGTCACCATCCAAGGACCGGGGTGAGGCAGGGTACGCGCCAAGGCGGGCATCCAGCTGGCGAGTAAGTAGGGGGCGGCGAGGCCAAGGCCCATGGTGGCAAAAATAGTCAGTGCTTGCCACGTGGGCAAGGTCATGGCCAAGCCCAGCGATGCGCCCATGAAGGGCGCAGTGCAAGGGGAGGCGATGGCCACCGCCAGTACGCCTGAGAGCCAAGCATCCATGACCGGGTGTTTGTGTTGGAGACTTGCCATGCGGGAGGGCAAGATATGGCCAAACTCAAACAAACCAAACAAGTTGAGGGCGATGAGTGTGAAGAGCACAGCCAACGCGCTGACCACGATGGGCGACTGCAATTGAAAGCCCCAGCCCAGTTGTTCGCCTGCCACGCGCAAGGCCAAGACGCCTGCGCCCAAGGCTAGGAAACTCATCACCACGCCCACGGTGTAAGCCACGCCCGCCACACGGTGCGCACGGTGTTGGCGGCTGTGTTGCGCAAAGCCCAGCAGTTTGATCGCCAGTACCGGCAACACACAAGGCATGAGGTTGAGGATGAGTCCGCCGATGAATGCGCCAAGCAGTGCCAAGGCGAAGCCCGCCAAATCATTGGCATCGCGTGTGGTGTTGTCGTTGAGCCCCGCTGCCCCTGACGTTGCTGCTGGTAGGTCTGACACCGCCGGCCACGCCTGCGTGATGGGGGTGGACATCACAAAACCTTGGCGCGCGATGCCGTCGCCGACCGTGAGCAAAAAGCCGAACTGTTTGGGCGTGCTGGTGCGCATGTTGCTCAAGGGCAGCTGGATCGTCCACACATCGCCTTGCCAAGACTGCTGGGCGAGTGGATGTTGCTCGGTGGCGGACGCCACCAATTCGGAGACGTCTGGAAATAGCTGCAAGGTTTGGCCGTTCAGTGTGGCGGGCAGGCCTTGGAGTTGCAGCACCAAGCGTTGGGCTTCAAAGCGACTCGTGGCTTTGACGTTGGGCAAGGGTTGTGGTTGCTCGGCCAGCATGGCATCGAAGTCCGCAGCATGGGGGGCAAAGCTGCTGTTGACGGGTATGTGCAAGGCGAAGTCGCCTTCTTGCGGGATGCACTCTAGGCGGCACACCAACCAGTTGGCGTGCACTTGAATGTCCAGCGTGTGTGGGACGTTGGGTTTGAACTGTTTAGAAACCGTGAGTGGCACGACCAGCAAGGCGATTTTTCCAAAGCCGTAGTTGGTCAAATGGCCCGCCTTGAGTTTGTGTGGCAGGGGCCATCGCACGTCGCCTGCTTGAATGCCAGCGGGTAGGTTCAGTTCGATTTGCGTGGGTAAGCCGGAGTCGCCAGGGTTGCGCCAATAGGTGTGCCATTCAGGCTGGTGTGTGAGCTGCAAGCCGACCCACATGGGCTGGCCCGCTTGCACGCCTTGCGGTGCATGCACTAACAGTTCAGCGCGGAGTTGCGGTGTGTGGACGACAGCAGTGGCCAAAGTTTGGGCATCGCACGGTGCGCTGTAGGCCAAGGCAGCCCAGAGCAACACGGCCACCGCTTTGACCCAAGAGAGTGGTGCGTGTCCGGGAATGGAGGGGTTGCGGGTTGCACCTAACAGGTACGAAGCAAAATGGAGCATGCGCCAGATGTTACCGATCTGCCGCCATGCATGTGCGTGACGAGCTTCTTGGCGGGAAAGTAAGATGGCACTCATGACGGCGCACAACAGCACACCCCTATTTTCTAGCTTGACTTCCCACCGTTGGGCCGAGCTCAACACGCGTGATTTTGCTGCGCTTGACCCTGCACGTACCGTCGCGGTGCTGCCTTTTGGGGCGACCGAACAGCACGGGCCGCATTTGCCGCTGTCGGTGGACACGGTGTTGGTGGATGGTGTGGTCACGTCAGCCTTGACCCATTTGTCGGCCGCAGATCCGGTGTTGGTGTTGCCCACGCAGACTTTGGGTTTGAGCACGGAGCACACAGCCTTTGCAGGGACCTTGCATGTGTCGCCTCAAACCTTGATTCAAGTTTGGTGTGACATCGGTGCGTCGGTGGCGCGTGCCGGCGTGAAAAAGTTGCTGATGTTCAACGCCCACGGCGGCAATGTGGGGTTGATGGACGTGGTGGCACGTGAGTTGCGGGCCCAACACGGCCTGATTGTGTACAGCAGCAGTTGGTATAACTTGCCATTGGACACGACGGTGATGGCCCAATTCTCTGCGGACGAACACCGGTTTGGTGTTCATGCGGGAGACATCGAAACCTCCATGATGTTGGCGCTTTCCCCCGCCCAGGTGAATATGGGACAGGCGCAAAACTTTGCGTCTACTTCGCAAGATCGTGCAAAGCACTATGCAGTTCTTGGAGATGGCAAAAGTGCCAAGCTCGGTTGGCACATGCAAGACTACAACCCGCAGGGCGCAGCGGGCAACGCTGCCGCCGCAACACCCGCTAAAGGTGAGGCGCTGGTGCAAAGTGCTGGCGAGCAATTGGCGCGATTGCTCAAAGAGTTGGTCGCTTTGCCGTTGAGTACTGTGCGTGTGTGAGCTGCCTCGCGCTTGACTTTGAAGTTAGGCGAAGGTGATCCAGTCTTTGTGGCTGGGTGTTTCTAAATGTGCCACGCTGTTGAAAGCGATCAAGCTGTGTCGCTTGGGGCTAAAACTGAATTCACTCACGGCGCTGTTGCGAAGCCGCATGTTCAACCCAATGCTGCTCTCGGGGCTGACGCGCAGCACATGCGCCACCGCCGTTGCGATGGCCCCCCGCTGGAAACTAAGAGCACACGGCCCTCATGTTGCTGACGTATGTGCTCGAGCGCAGAGGCTACGCCTTTGGCAAAGTCCACATAACGGGGCATGCCTTTGGGGCTGATGACGCCAGTCATCCATTGGGTGAGTCCATCGCGTAGCAGCCGGAAGTGTTGTTTGTAGCCTTCGGGTGTGGTGGGATTCTCCAGTGCGCTGGGGTGAGTCGTGCGAATGATTGCTTCGCTGTCGTATTCGTTGAGCCCTGGCCACAGCTGTGCATCGTGTTGTGTGCCCATGGCTTGCTGTATAGCGGTCCATGTTTGCGTGTGGCGCTTGAGTGTGCCCGTGACAACAGCGTCAAACGTGATGCCTTGCATGCGCCAATGCTCGCCTAGGCGCTGACTTTGTTGCAAGCCCAATGGACTGAGTTGGTCGTAGTTGGCAGCACCCAATGAGGCTTGCCCGTGTCGCACTAAATAGAGTTGTCCCATAGCGATGGTGGTAATTGTTTGCATTCATTCTGAGGATGAATGATCAGAATAACAGTCACGACCGAGACCCGCTGCCGCCCTCGGCACAAAGACCTAAAGGGGCTGTCGTGCTGAACTCCCCATCCACACCACGGTGGCAAGCAAAGCCAAGGCCATGCTGCGGTTAAACCATTGCAGCCGCCGTGCGGTGTCGTTTGGGCCACGCAACCAGCGGCGTAGGCTGGCGCCGATGAGCGCATAGGTGAGGTTACTGGCGATTCCGAAGAGCATAAACACGGGGAGTGTTTCGTACAAGCGTGTCCAAGTGTCACCACGCCCGATGACCCAACCGCTGCCGACAGACAGTGCTAGAAACCACGCTTTGATGTTGATGAATTGCAGCATCACGCCCTGTCAGAAGCCAACGATGGGGCCTTGTGGTGCTTCGCTCAAGCTGTGCGTGTTGGCCAGTTTCCATGCCAACCACGGCAAATAGAAAACACCCGTGAACAACAGGCCCCAACGCATGGGGGGCTGAGGACCACGGCGCCTAGGCCCGCCGTGTTGAGGATGAGCAGCACGCCCCAGCCCACAGGTACGGCACAAACAAAGGGCAGTGCACGCCGCAGTCCAAAATTGGCGGCGAGCGCGGCGGACAGTGTGGTGTTGGGGTCGGGTGTAACTGAGCCCACCGTGGCGAGGGCGATCAGGGTCATGAACTCCGTGCTGCTCATGCGGGTGAGGAGAGTTGCTCCCAACGGTCAAGGGCCGTCATCAGCGCGTCTTCAATCTCAGTGTCACGCTTGTGTAGCTGCGCGATTTTGGCGGGATCGCTGGCGTAAAGATCGTTATTGCTCAGTGAGGCTTGGGTTTCTTTTTGCTCAACTTCAAGCGAGGCAATTAGCGCAGGCAGTGCGTCGAGTTCACGTTGTTCTTTGTAGCTGAGTTTGCGGGTTTTGATGGCGGGTGCGGCTGTGGTTTTAGTCGATTCTGTCGTGGCGATGGCTGACTTGACCACGGGTGCTTTGTTTTGTGGGGCGAGACCACGTGCACACGCGGACTGTGCGAGCCAGTCTTGTACACCGCCTTCGTATTCGCGCCAAAAGCCAGGTTTTTCGTCCGTGCCTTCAAAGACCAAGGTGCTGGTGGCTACGTTGTCTAGGAAAGTGCGGTCATGGCTGACGATGAAGACAGTGCCATCGTAGTTTTGGAGTAGCTCTTCGAGTAGCTCCAAGGTGTCGATGTCTAAGTCATTGGTGGGCTCATCCAGTACCAGCACGTTGGCGGGGCGTGCAAACAAGCGCGCAAGCAGCAAGCGGTTGCGCTCACCGCCCGAGAGCGAGCGCACAGGGGATGTGGCGCGTGCGGGAGAGAACAAGAAGTCATCCAAGTAGCTCTTGACGTGTTTGCGTTGTGTGCCGATTTCAATCCACTCACTGCCTGGGCTGATGAAGTCTTCTAGTGAGGCATCCATATCGAGTGCGTTGCGCATTTGGTCGAAGTAGGCCACTTGCATGTTTGAGCCTTGTCGAATTTTGCCGCTGTCGGCTTCGAGTTCGCCCAAAATCATTTTGAGTAAGGTGGACTTGCCGACGCCGTTGGGGCCAATCAAGCCCACTTTGTCGCCGCGCAAGAAAGTGGCGGAGAAGTTCTGTGCAATGACTTTGCCGCCAAATGCTTTGTTTACTCCAGCGAGTTCTGCCACGATCTTGCCGGTGGGGGCGCCACTGGCGACATCGAGTTTGACGCGACCGACCGCCTCTCGCCGCGCTTCGCGTTGCGCGCGTAAGGCCTCTAAGCGACCGATCCGACTTTGGCTACGCGTGCGACGTGCTTCCACGCCTTTGCGAACCCACACCTCCTCACCGGCCAAGAGCTTGTCTGCTTTGGCATTGATGACGGCTTCTTGTGCGGCTTGTTCTTCTTTTTGCAATTGATATTGCGCGAAGTTACCAGGGTAGGACAGTAAGTGACCACGGTCGAGTTCCACAATGCGCGTCACCACCTTGTCTAAAAAGGATCGGTCATGCGTGATGGTGATGATGCTGCCCTTGAAGTCAATCAAGAGCTGTTCAAGCCATTCGATGCTGTCGAGATCTAAGTGGTTGGTCGGCTCATCTAGCAGCAATACATCTGGTGATGTGACCAATGCTTGCGCGAGCGCTACGCGTTTGAGTGTTCCGCCTGATAAAGCGTTGATGCGTGCATCTGGATCAAGGTGAAGGCGGTGCAGTGTTTCTTGCACGCGTTGCTCCCAATTCCATCCGTCAAAAAGTTCAATTTCGTTTTGCATAGCTGTGAGGTCCCCCTCGCCAGCGGAATATTGTTCAATCAGATGGATGACGCGAGCCAAGCCCGCACTGACAGCCTCGAAGACAGATATATTGCTATCGAGTTGCGGCTCTTGGGCGACGTAGGTGATGCGCAAACCCTGTTGCACACGAAGGTCCCCGTCGTCAGGCATCTCAAGTCCGCCGAGTATGCGTAATAAAGATGATTTGCCAGCGCCATTGCGCCCTATGAGACCTACGCGTTCACTAATTTCAAGTGAGAACTCTGCGTGATCCAGAAGAGCGACATGCCCAAAGGCGAGTTGGGCGTTTTGTAGTGTGATTAAAGACATGCAGCATTATCAGTGCACTGTCGAAAGACTCGTTTAGGGAACATCTGCATAACCTTCTTGTAAACCCTGACAGCGTGAACGCCATAGACTGCGTTGAATACACATGAAACAAACCAGCCTATCGATCAGCGGCTTTGAGCTGCAAAGTAAACGCACACGTCGACGAGAGTTT
>NZ_JAVKLW010000079.1:0-29226 GCF_031538885.1 Limnohabitans sp. | reverse complement strand
GTAAGCTTTCGCTTCACCACCAAACTTGGCCGACAAAATCGTGGTGATCGCCGCTGTCAGCGTTGTCTTGCCGTGGTCAACGTGACCAATCGTGCCCACATTCACGTGCGGCTTGGTACGTTCAAATTTTCCTTTTGCCATTTCTTTTCTCCAAAGAGCAGTGCCCGTGTACAGGTTTTATGTCTGCACGACGCTGCTGATTCGCCCCGCACGGGTGACAGGGCGGCGCATCGTCGCAGACAGGGAGTTTCTAATCCGTCAAAAGTCTTGATTAGAGGAGGGCAGAGCAAATTTGCTTGCGCAAACTTGACCTGCCCACGAGGTTTATTTCGCGCGAGAAGCCACGATCGCTTCGGCAACGTTACGAGGAGCTTCAGCGTAGTGCTTGAATTCCATCGTGTAAGTTGCGCGGCCTTGTGACATCGAACGCAAAGTAGTTGAGTACCCAAACATTTCAGACAACGGCACTTCAGCTTTAATCGCCTTGCCGCCACCGACCATGTCGTCCATACCTTGCACCATGCCGCGACGTGAGGACAAGTCGCCCATCACGCTACCCGCGTAGTCTTCAGGTGTCTCAACTTCCACAGCCATCATGGGCTCCAGAATGACCGGCTGGGCTTTGCGGCAGCCTTCTTTGAAACCAAAGATGGCCGCCATCTTGAAGGCCATTTCGTTCGAGTCCACATCGTGGTACGAACCGAAGTGCAAAGTCACCTTGACGTCAACGACGGGGTAACCGGCTAACACGCCTTGGCCCAAGGCTTCGATCACGCCTTTTTCCACCGCAGGGATGTATTCGCGAGGAACCACACCGCCCTTGATGGCGTCAACGAATTCGAAGCCCTTACCGGCTTCTTGTGGCTCAACCTTGAGCACCACGTGACCGTACTGGCCTTTACCGCCAGACTGACGCACGAACTTGCCTTCGGCTTCTTCCACAGTTTTGCGAATGGTCTCGCGGTAGGCCACTTGAGGCTTACCCACGTTGGCTTCCACGCCGAATTCACGCTTCATGCGGTCGACAATAATTTCCAAGTGCAGTTCGCCTTGACCACCAATGATGGTTTGGCCTGATTCTTCGTCGGTTTGCACGCGGAAAGAAGGATCTTCTGCAGCCAAACGAGACAAAGCCATGCCCATTTTTTCTTGGTCAGCTTTCGTCTTTGGCTCCACAGCTTGGCGAATCACAGAATCAGGAAACACCATGCGCTCCAAGGTGATCACGGCTGCTGGATCGCACAAGGTTTCGCCCGTGGTGACGTCTTTCAAACCCACGCAAGCAGCGATGTCGCCGGCGCGGATTTCGTCTACTTCTTCACGGTTGTTGGCGTGCATTTGCACGATACGACCGATACGTTCTTTTTTGCCACGTACAGGGTTGTACACTGTGTCGCCCTTTTTCAGAACGCCCGAGTAAACGCGCACGAAAGTCAACTGACCCACAAATGGGTCGGTCATCAACTTGAATGCCAAGGCAGAAAATTTCTCGTTGTCATCCGCTTTACGGATCACTTCTTTTTCATCTTCGTCAAAGCCTTTGATTGCTTTCACATCCAACGGAGAAGGCATCAATTCAAGCACCGCATCCAGCATACGCTGCACACCTTTGTTCTTGAACGCTGTGCCGCACAACATGGGTTGAATTTCGCTGTTGATGGTACGCACACGCAGACCGTGTGTGATTTCCTCTTCAGTCAAGTCACCTTCTTCAAGGTACTTGTTCATCAACTCTTCAGAGGCCTCTGCCGCAGCTTCGACCATCTTTTCGCGCCACTCTTTAGCCAACTCGACCAAGTTGGCTGGAATCTCTTCAAAAGTGAACTTCATGCCTTGAGATGCTTCATCCCAAATGATGGCCTTCATTTTGCGAAGATCAACCACACCAGTGAAATTTTCTTCAGCACCGATTGGAATCACGATTGGCACAGGATTAGCCTTCAAACGCAACTTCATCTGCTCCACGACCTTGAAGAAGTTGGCACCTGTACGGTCCATCTTGTTCACAAAGGCCAAACGTGGCACTTTGTATTTGTTAGCTTGACGCCAAACGGTTTCGGATTGGGGCTGAACGCCACCCACCGCACAGTAAACCATGCAAGCACCGTCGAGCACACGCATGGAACGCTCAACTTCAATCGTGAAGTCAACGTGGCCAGGAGTGTCAATGATATTGATACGGTGATCAGCGAAAGAGCCATCCATGCCCTTCCAGAAACAAGTCGTGGCAGCAGAAGTGATCGTGATGCCACGCTCTTGCTCTTGCTCCATCCAGTCCATGGTGGCAGCGCCATCATGGACTTCGCCGATCTTGTGGTTCACACCAGTGTAAAAAAGAATACGCTCTGTCGTGGTGGTCTTACCAGCGTCAATGTGCGCTGAAATACCAATGTTGCGATAGCGCTCAATGGGGGTATTGCGGGCCATGTTTTACCTTTGAATTTAGAAGCGGAAGTGGCTGAATGCCTTATTGGCTTCGGCCATGCGGTGAACTTCGTCACGCTTTTTCATGGCGCCTCCTCGGCCTTCAGACGCTTCCAACAATTCGTTGGCCAAGCGCAACGCCATGGACTTTTCACCGCGTTTGCGAGCAGCTTCTTTCAACCAACGCATGGACAAAGCCAAGCGACGGACAGGGCGGACTTCAACAGGCACCTGGTAGTTGGCACCACCCACGCGGCGGGATTTCACTTCCACCATGGGCTTGACGTTGTTGATGGCCACCGTGAACAACTCGAGCGGATCTTTGCCCGACTTCTGTTCGATTTGCTCCAAGGCACCATAAATGATGCGCTCGGCAACAGCTTTTTTGCCGCCTTCCATGATCACGTTCATGAATTTAGACAGCTCAATATTGCCGTACTTTGGATCCGGCAAGATTTCACGTTTAGGGACTTCGCGACGACGTGGCATATTTCACCTCATATTGCTTCAGTTGGCACTCTTCCGAGGGCCTGGAAAGTCATCATGACTTCCACTTACTCGACCCACACCCAGCTTGGGCGCTTGGGGTCACTTCGTTTTGCATCGTCTGCCTGACGACCAAAACACCGATTTGACGAATTAAGCCTCGCTGAGGCTAGCGGCTGCTAGGCCAGAAAACAATGAATCCTTGCGGATCAAGCCTTCTTAGGACGCTTAGCGCCGTACTTGGAGCGCGATTGCTTGCGATCTTTCACGCCTTGCAAATCGAGTGAGCCGCGCACGATGTGGTAACGCACACCTGGCAAGTCCTTGACACGGCCGCCGCGAACGAGCACAACACTGTGTTCTTGCAAGTTGTGGCCTTCACCGCCGATGTACGAAATGACTTCGAACCCGTTGGTCAAGCGAACTTTTGCAACTTTACGCAGCGCAGAGTTTGGCTTCTTAGGCGTCGTGGTGTACACACGGGTGCACACGCCACGACGTTGTGGAGAGTTTTGCATCGCAGGGCTTTTGGACTTGGTCGTTTCGACCTCGCGCCCCTGACGCACCAATTGATTGATGGTTGGCATTGAAAAACGTCCCTAAACGTTTGAATTAAAAAAAGAAAACGTGAATCCCTTCGGAAATTCCGAAAAGCCTTCTAGTGTATCAGCATCGCGAAGGGGCAGCAAAC
Organism: Limnohabitans sp.; assembly: GCF_031538885.1. Classification (GTDB taxonomy): domain Bacteria; phylum Pseudomonadota; class Gammaproteobacteria; order Burkholderiales; family Burkholderiaceae_C; genus Limnohabitans. The sequence continues at coordinate 25,625 of NZ_JAVKLW010000079.1, read as the reverse complement.
CTAGGCCAGAATGCCTCACAGAAGTGTCACTTCACCCAAAGGCGCACCGCGTCCCAAGCGCGCCCTATAAAGCTGGCTTGTTCCACTGTTTCTAGCGCCAGCAAAGGCACATCCACCAGCGGTTTTCGATCGACCGTGACCTTCAAAGCTCCCACCAACTGGCCGCGATTGAGTGGCGCCACCAAGGGGTCAGGGCGCGCCACCTGCGTTTGAATGCGCGCGGCCGTTCCGGCAGGAACAGCCACCACGATGGGGACGAAACGCCCCAGCTTGACGTGACTGCCACGACCCTTCCAAACATTGGGGGTAACCACGGCTTGGTTGGCGTCAAACAGCTTGATCGCATCGAACGCGGTGTAGCCCCAGTTCAACAGCTTTTGGGACTCGGTGGCGCGGGCGTTTTCGCTAGAAGCACCCAACACGATCGACAGCAAACGGCGCTGGCCAACACCCGGCGCCTCACGCTTGGCCGTGGCAATCAGACAAAAGCCCGCCGCATCGGTGTGGCCTGTTTTCAGACCGTCCACGCTGGGGTCGCGAAACAAAAGCAGGTTGCGGTTGCTCTCGTTCGCAGCAGGCGTGCTGGGGTAGCGGTATTTTTTGATCGCGTAGTAACCCACGTACTCAGGAAAGTTTTGCATCAAACGGCCTGCCAAGATACTCAAATCACGCGCCGTGGTGGTGTGGCCAGGCTCAGTCAAACCTTCTGGGTTTTTGTAGCCCGTGGATTTCATACCCAACACTTTGGCCTGTGCATTCATCATTTGCACAAAATGTTCCACCGTCCCCCCCACACCTTCGGCCAACGCCATGGTGGCATCGTTGCCAGACTGAACAATCATGCCTTTAATCAGATCTTCAACAGGCACTTTCATCTTGGGATCAATGAACATGCGTGAGCCGGGCATCTTCCAAGCACGCTCACTCACACCAAAGGTTTGTTGCAAGCTGATTTTTTTCGACTTGAGCGCATCAAACACGATGTAAGCGGTCATCAACTTGGTCAATGAGGCTTGCTCTACCAGCTTGTCGGCATCAAGTTCCGCCAACACCTGTTGCGCCGTCAAGTCCACCAACAGATAGGCATGCGCTGCAATTTCGGGCGGCTGTGGTGCTTGCGCCTGCACCTGAAACATGCAAGCCAAGCCCATCCAAAGGCCGATGAAGGTGGAGCGCAGTAATCGTGTCATGGCTGTTTTGAAGTGATAAATTTGGGTCAAGAATCCGACCTGTGCGTCTCGCGCATGCCGTGGGCACACCAACACCGCTTAGCCCTGCAAATGGCGTACCACTAAATTCTTGAGAAGCGGCAATTGTCCATGAAAGAAATGATCACCGCCCGGCACCACCGTCACAGGCAGGCTTTGCGGACGCGCCCAATCCATCACAGAAGCCAAGGACACCGTATCGTCTTGTTCGCCATGCACCACCAAGGTCTTGTCATGCAAATCTGGGGCGATGGGGGCCACGGTAAAGCGCTGCGCCGCCGTGCCCACAAACACCACCTTGTCAATCGTGCGATGCAGGCCCAGTTCAGCTAAGGCGTGACTCGCCACAAAAGAGCCAAACGAAAAGCCAGCGATGGCCAATGGCCCCTGCAATGCCACTTGATCGACCACGCGCAAAAAGTCACGCGCTTCACCTGCCCCCGCGTCATGCGACCCTGCCGAAGCACCCACGCCACGAAAATTAAAACGAACCACCGTCCAGCCGCACTGCACAAAGGCACGTGCCAGCGTTTGCACGACTTTGTTGTCCATCGTCCCGCCAAACAGCGGGTGCGGATGCGCCACGATGGCCATCCCGCGTGGCGCGCCTTCGGGCTCGTCACGCAACGCCTCAATGTGGCCCGCCTCGCCTAGCAGCGTGATTTTTTGCGTATGTGAATTCATATGCGCCTCATCTTCGCCTCATCTTCGCTTCAACGCCCCACGTTAGCGGACACCGCCAAACGGTCCACCACTTGACCGTTTTTCAAATGGCTTTCGACAATCTCATTCACGTCGTTGTGATCCATCACGGTGTACCAAACACCCTCGGGATACACCACTGCCACAGGGCCGCCTGCACATCGGTCTAAGCAACCAGCCTTGTTCACGCGTACACCGCCGGGAGCAGCCAAGCCAGCCGCTTTAACTTGCGCCTTACAAAAATCAAATGTCGCTTGTGCCCCGTGGTTGGCACAGCAATCTTGGCCGTTGTCGCGTTGGTTCAAGCAGAAAAAAATATGGTGTTTGTAGTACGAAGTCTGTGTCATAGATAGATTCTAGTTTTGTGTGCTGCGCTCGCGCGACAAACGCACCAACGCCAGCATCAACACGGCATAAGGCCAAAGCCAGCCCAGCCATTGCACCAAGCCATGAAAGCGGATGAAACGCCCCTGCTCCCACGTCTGCAACGTCTGTGCGAAATAAGCGCTCTCAGGCGATTGGTTGAGCACGCTTTGCTGCACCAACACCGCCAACAACAAAAACGCCCACGAAGCACGGGCAGACAGCGGCAAAAAGACCAACGCCACCACACCCCCAAAGAGCAAGCCCAACACCACGGGAAAATCCAACCAGTTCCACGCATGCACCGGGCCATAACTCAGCGTGGCAGACAACGCACTCATGCCCAAAGCCATGCCAAGCACAGCCAACAAATACAAAAACCTTTGGCTGGCTTGACGGAGCACACCAAAACCCAACAAACACGGCACCAACAAACCCAACATCACACATAGCAATTCCGCGCCGGGCAACAAAGGCTCCAACTCAAACGCGCGCAGTGGAATCCAATCTTCGAACGGCGTGGCCTCAAAAGCACTGGTGAGCGCGTCTTCCACACGCTCCCACACCTGACCCAAACCCAGCGGCACAGCCACGGGAAACAACAAAGCCGCAGGCCACATCGCCATCAACACCAAGGCCATGTAAGCGTCACGCACAAACCAACGCTCGCGGAATTGACTCCAGCGACGCAGCAGCCCCATCTGCTCCAAGGCACTCGCCGACACAGCCCCCAGCCAAGCCCCAAGCGTATTGAATAAAAAGTCTGGCAACGACGGCACACGTGCGGGCAAGTAACTTTGCAAACCCTCCATCGCGAGCGACAACACCGCAGCCGCCAAGGTCGATGCCCTGACAAAGCGCGTACGCCAACCCATGCGCATGGCGCTTAACGTCAAGAAAAATCCCAGCGGAGCGTAGCCCAACACATTGGCAACCACATCAAAACCCAACCAGTACTTGGGCCAAGGCGCGGTTAGAAATGACCACGTCCAAATGCCTTGGTCGCGCCAATGGTCAAACGGATACAAGCTGGCGTAGACGATCAGTGCCACGCAAATTTGCGACAAGGGCCAAGCGGAGGTTTGACGCATGGGCCAGCCGCTGCTTTAAAAGGGTTTGACAACCACCAAGATCACAGCGATGGTCAGTAAGACCACGGGAATCTCATTGAACCAGCGGTACCACACGTGGCTGCGGGTGTTGGTGTGCGCTTCGAACTGGCGCAGCAAGCGGCTGCAACCATGGTGATAACCCAGCACCAGCAAAACAATGGTCATCTTGGCGTGCATCCATCCATTGCCCACCCCCAACAAGCCAATGCCGTAATAAAGCCAAAGCACCAAACCCAAGCCCACAACAGGCACCATCAGCAAGGTGGTGAAGCGCATCAGTTTGCGCGCCATCAGCAGCAATCGCGCCTCTTCGGCCACGGACTCTGGCGCGACTTGCGCTAGGTTCACAAAGATGCGCGGCAAATAAAACAAGCCTGCAAACCAGCTGGCCACGAAAATAAGGTGAAACGATTTAATCCAAAGCATGCCTGGAGTTTAGCTGCGCTCAAAAAAGCCCGACGCAATGTTGGGCAGTGGTACTTTGCCATGAAGGCGCGCATGGGTGTCGATGTTGATTCAGGACTGGTGATCGCGCTCAAGACGACCGCATCCATTCAGAGTAGTCAAACGCCAGTTCGGTCACGTGAAGGTGCGCTACCGAGGGTTGGCGAAGAACACGAACCAGCTGCTGGTGATGCTTGCGCTGAGCAAGCTGTGGATGGTGCGTAAGGTACTGATCCGTGAGCAGGATCGAACGCTCACAGGGTCAGTGCGTCCACAAACTGCCTAACAGGCTGCTGAAATACCCCCGTGCGCAGGTCCACGCCGAGCCTGCGAAACATTAACAGACGAGCAGCTACGCGGACACATGATGCGCGGCGCTGACACCTTCACCGAGAGCCTTTTCACGATGCGTTTTGATTTGGGGCAAGAGATGCAATAGCACGAGGTGTTTAGCCGCCATCCTTCAGTAGCAGTGCTCTGTCATACAACGCATTTTTTGCTTCGCCACTCAACTCGGCAGCTACCTTGACGGCGGTCTTGAGTGGCAACTCTTGCATCAGGATTTGAAGCATGCGGTCATGGTCTGTGCCCGTGGCACGTTCTTGCGCTTGTGCATGTACCACCAAGGCAAATTCGCCACGTGTGCGCTGCGTGCTGGCTTGTAGCCATGCACTCAAATCTTCGGCGGTCACCGTGGCGATTTCTTCAAACTGCTTGGTCAACTCGCGTCCCACTGTCACGGGGCGACGACCCAGCACGCCGAGTGCCGCTGCCAAAGCTTCCATGCGGTGCGGTGCTTCCAGCAGCACTTGGGTACGAGGCTCTTGGCCCAGTGCCTCCACCGCATGTGCTCGTTCGGTTGTTTTGGACGGTAAAAATCCAACAAACACAAAACCAGATGAATCATGTGCAGGTGTGCCACAAGCACTCAGTAAAGCGGTCACGCTGCTGGCACCGGGCATAGGCATCACGCGCAAGCCCGCGCTTTGCACTTGCCATGCTAAGCGTGCGCCGGGGTCACTGACTGCGGGCGTACCAGCATCGCTCACATAGGCCACGCGTTGACCCGCTTGCAGACGACGAATTACCTCTTGCGCGGCTTCGGCTTCGTTGTGCTGATGCACCGCCAGCCATTGGGCCGATGACTTGTCGATGCCATACGCACGCAGTAGCGTCTGGCTGTGGCGCGTGTCTTCACATGCCAATGTGTCGCATAAGCCAAGTACATGCAGCGCACGTAAGGAAATATCAGCCAAATTGCCAATCGGCGTTGCCACCACGTACAGCGCTCCGCTTGGATAATGCTGTCCAGCGGCGGCCGCGTTGGCGGCGATTAAAGCGGAATCGAAGTTGGCACTCATCACGGAGGGGCTATGCAAAAGTTCAGCGGTCAAAAAACAGACACAACCACCAAGCAAAAAGGGGATGCGGCCGAAGACCGCGCGCTGCACCATCTGCAAGCCCAAGGTATGCGACTGGTGCAACGCAATTATCGGACCCCTGGCAGGGGTGGCGGTGAAATAGATTTAATCATGCACGACGCTGACGGCACCCTCGTGTTCGTGGAGGTCCGTCAACGTGGCCGTCAAGACCACGGTGGTGCCTTGGCCAGCATTACCCCCATGAAGCAACGGCGCATCGTGTTTGCGGCACGCTACTTTCTATTGAAAGTGCGTCAAGAACCCCCATCTCGGTTTGATGTGGTGGCCGTTGAAGGCGACGAACTGCATTGGTACAAAGCCGCTTTTGACGCTCAGTAAATAAGAGGCAGAGCAAACGCGCAAAAGGTATCATCTACCCATGCTTGAGCAACGAATTGAACAACACTTCATCGACTCTGCCGACCTGAAATATCAGGCCGCACAAGTCTTGTCTAAACCTATCGCTGCCGCCGTGTCGGCCGTGTTGGCCAGCGTCACCAGTGGTGGCAAAGTGCTGACTTGCGGCAACGGTGGTTCGGCCGCCGATGCGCAGCACTTTGCGGCTGAGTTTGTGGGGCGTTTCGAGCGTGAGCGTCCAGAGTTGGGTGCTATCGCCCTAACCACCGACAGCTCCATCATCACGGCCATTGCCAATGATTACAGCTACGAGCAAGTCTTTGCCAAACAAGTGCGCGCCCTCGGTCAATCTGGCGATGTGCTCTTGGCCATCACCACCAGTGGCAGCTCACCCAATGTGTTGGCTGCTATTGAGGCTGCTCATGCGCGTGACATGACCGTGGTGGCACTGACAGGCAAGGGTGGCGGCAAGATGGGGCAAGCCTTGCGTGAAACCGATGTGCACATCTGTGTTCCGCATGACCGCACCGCCCGTATCCAAGAAGTGCACTTGCTCACCATCCATTGCATTTGCGATGGGGTGGACACACAGTTGCTAGGCGATCAAGAAAGTAAAGAATGACAGTCAAATTTTTAAAAGCTCTACTGGTGCTACTTGCTGCAGCGCAGCTGTCGGCGTGTGCGCCCCTGATGTTTGGTGGCGTTTTAGGTACGGCCATGATTGCGAGCGACCGTCGAACCACGGGTATTCAGGTGGAGGACGAAGGCATTGAGCAACGTGGTGCATCGGCCATTCGTGAAAATTTTGGCAGCAAAGAACACGCCAACATCACCAGCTACAACCGACAAGTGCTCATCACGGGTGAGGTTTCCTCTGAGCAAGTTCGGGCCCAAGTGGGGCAGCTGATTGGCCGTGTTCAAAACGTCCGTGCTGTAGTCAATGAACTGGCGATTGGCCCAGCTTCAAGCTTCGGTGACCGTTCAAACGATGCGCTCGTGGTGGCCAAAGTCAAAGCCGCAATGGTCGATACAGAAGACGTGTTTGCCAATGTGTTCAAAGTGGTGGGTGAGCGCGGCACTATTTACCTGATGGGCCGTGTCACGCAACGTGAAGCCAAACGTGCAACTGATGTGGTGCGTGGCGTGAACGGTGTCAAGCGTGTGGTGCGTGTGTTTGAGTACATCACTGAAGACGAGTTGCGCGCCTTGCAGCCTAAGCGAAGCGAGGAGTCACTGCAAAGCTCCCCCGTGATGACGGGTTCGGGCGGCGTGCCATTGACCACCAACCAGCCTGGTGCCACGCCCATCAAATAACGCATTGCGATAGGCTTCCAAAAGCAGCGCCTCGCAGTTCTCATGAACTTACGGGGCGTTGTCTTATTCGCTGAATCGTTAATGCCAGCGTTAGCGCAAACGCTTGATCAGACTGGACGTGTCCCAGCGATGACCGCCCATCTTTTGCACTTCGTCATAGAACTCGTCCACCATGTGTGTCACGGGTAATACAGCGCCGTTGCGCTTGGCCTCGTCAAACACCAGCCCTAAATCTTTGCGCATCCAGTCCACGGCAAACCCGAAATCAAACTGATCGGCCACCATGGTCTTGCCACGGTTGTCGAGCTGCCAGCTTTGTGCTGCGCCTTTGCCAATCACATCGAGCACCAAATTCATGTCGAGGCCAGCCTTCTGACCGAAAGCAATCGCCTCACTCAGACCTTGCACCACCCCAGCAATACAAATCTGATTCACCATTTTGGTCAACTGGCCTGCGCCCGGTTCACCCATCAGTGTGAAGGCACGTGAGAACGCCATCGCCACAGGCTTGACGCGCTCAAACACCGCCGCATCGCCGCCGCACATCACTGTCAACAAACCGTTTTGCGCCCCCCCTTGACCGCCTGACACTGGCGCGTCAATGAAGTGGATGCCCAAGTTCTTGGCTGCGATGTAGATCTCGCGCGCCACATCTGCCGAAGCCGTTGTGTGGTCGACTAGGGCGGTGCCTGGCTCCATACCCGCCAACGCGCCATCCGCACCGAAGATAACCGAACGCAAATCCTCGTCATTGCCCACACAACAAAACACGATGCTCGCACCTTTGGCAGCTTCGCGCGGTGTAGGCGCGTACTTGGGGGCTTTGCTGTTGGCAAACTCCTTGGCCCAAGCCTCGGCTTTGGCGGGGGAGCGGTTGTACACCGTCACCGCATGGCCAGCGCTGGCCAAATGGCCGGCCATGGGATAGCCCATCACACCCATGCCGACAAAGGCAACATAGGCAGAGGCGGTTGGTTCGTATGTTTTGGAGTTGATGCTAGCCATGGTTGTTTCTGTAAAAGGTTGCGTTGCGCTCAATCATAGGGGTGTATTGGTGCCCCACTGTCACGCTGGCAACCTTGCTCGAACTCAGCTACGCAATCAAGCCTTGCCGCTGTGCTTCTTTGGTGGCTTGCTCCATCGTCTGCATACCCTGTGCCGCACCTGTTTGCAGTGCGTTGTGTATTTGTGCCGTCTTGCCTTCGCGGATCATGTGACGAATGGCAGGTGTGGCGACCAGTGTTTCAAACACTGCCATACGACCACCACCTGTAGGCGTGGGGTGCAGTGTTTGTGACACCACGCCCACCAACGCATCGCTGAGTTGCGCACGCACCAGAGACTTCTCATGTGCATCAAACACATCGACGATGCGCTCCACGGTGCCCGCTGCATGGCGGGTGTGTAAGCTCGCAAGCACCAAGTGGCCTGTTTCGGCGGCGGTCAGCGCGAGACGAATGCTCTCTAAATCGCGCAGCTCACCGACCAAGATCACATCAGGGTCTTCACGCAAGGCTGCGCGTAGGGCATGTGCAAAGCTGGGGCTGTGTGCCCCCATCTCGCGCTGGGTAATCAGGCATTGCTGGCTGACGTGCACAAACTCAATGGGGTCCTCCAATGTCACGATGTGCTGCTGTGTCTGTGTGTTCAGGTGCTGCACCATCGCTGCCAGCGTGGTGGACTTGCCAGAGCCCGTTGGCCCTGTCACCAGCAACAGTCCTACGCGTTGGAGCAAATCAGGTATCACCTGCGATACGCGCAGGGCAGCCAGTGTGGGCACGTCGCTGGGGATGTGCCGCATCACCGCACCACAGCCGTGTTGCTGCATGAACACATTGGCCCTGAAACGCCCTACGGTAGGCACCATAAACGCAAAATCCACCTCATGGCCTTGGGTGAACTGCGCATGTTGCGCCTCATCCATTAAGTCGCCCAGCATCCTGCGTAGCGCACTATCAGTGGACACGAGGGGCGCTGCGAATGTTTGCAGCGCCCTTAATGCGCCATGCACCCGCACCCGAGGTGCAAGTCCTGCCGACAGATGCAAATCAGAGGCCTGTTGTGCCACCGCCCATGTGAGTAGCTCATGCAAAGTCAGCCCAGTGCTGGACATGCCTGTCTCCTTGTTAAAGTTAACCCCAAGATGAATACCTCCGCCTCTGTGTTAAGTGACAAGCTTCACGCGGTGCAAGCCCGCATTGCCGCCGCCTGCGCGGCCAGTGTCCGCCGTGCGGACAGCGTGCGATTGCTGGCCGTTTCCAAAACCTTCAGTGCTGACGATGTGCGTCAAGTCGCCGCTTGTGGGCAACTTGATTTTGGTGAGAACTACATCCAAGAAGGGATAGACAAAATCACCGCTTTGCAAGGCGACGCTCAATCTTTGGTCTGGCATTGCATTGGCCCCATACAAAGCAATAAAACCAAACTCGTGGCAGAACACTTCGATTGGGTGCACGCGATAGACCGCCTCAAAATTGCCCAACGCTTGAACGACCAACGCCCTGCGCACCTTGCACCACTCAACGTGTGCTTGCAAGTCAACATCGATGGTGGCGACACCAAGTCGGGCATAGCACCTGCCGATGTGTTGGCACTGGCACGAGAAGTTGCCCAACTGCCCAGACTCAGCCTGCGCGGTCTGATGACCATCCCCGACCCCGTGGATGGCTTTGACGCGCAAGTGGCTGTTCACGCCAAGGCGGGTGCGCTGTTTGACAGCGTGAAAACTGCCTTGAACCTGCCGCAGTTCGACACCTTGTCCATGGGCATGACGGGTGACTTAGAAGCAGCCATTCATGCAGGCAGCACCATGGCGCGTGTGGGAACGGCGATTTTTGGTGGGCGAACTTACATCGCTCAATAGACCCGCTGCTAGATTGCTCTACCAGCGATAACTCAACCCCAAAGACAGTACTGGATAAGTTTTAAGCACCCCAAGCTTGTCTTGCAGTTTGGCCCGCTCTTTTGCTAAATCGCTTTCAAATTGCGCTTTATCTGCGGCGCTTAAGTTGTCAAAACCAGACGCATTCAGTGACGTCTCAGCCTTGCCCAAGCGAACCCCAAGATCAAAGATCAAACTCAAACCAGCGCTGTTGGCTGAGCCTCTGGAGGCATACCCCATGCCCACATAAGGCGCGGTACTTCCAAGGTCTACGCCGCCCAATACGCGTGCATTGGCCGTCCCTACATAGGTTTTGCCGTTGAGCGTGATCTGGTTCGCAGACACATTGCCATTGATGTCGAGTTTGTTGGCCCCCAATTGAACACCACTGGTCAGACGAAACCCGCCGTCAAACACGTACCAGTCGGCGTAAAGGCCTAGATTGGTGAAGTTCAGCGTGGCCTCTGCATCAAAGGTGGCGCCGTTGTTGTTGGCGCCACCTTTTGCGGTTCGCTTAAGCTTGAGTGACGTCATGCCGACCCGCGCATCCACACTGTCCGTGAGACGCTGGGCGTAGCCTATGCCGACACCTTGGGTGCCAATATCCGTGTAGATGCGATGGTCTGCACCTGTGGCCAGGGCCTCTATGGGCTGTGCCTGAGCTGTCAAACACGCAGTGACGAGCGTGCCGTACAACAGATGTTTAAGCGCTAAAAACATGGTTTGAATTCCTTTCTCTTTCTCGTTGGCCTTTGCAAAGTGGAAAAGGCCTCGTGAAAAGGTCTTTCGGTTGCAATATTACTTCGCAAAATATTCGACTGCTCCAAAAGACTTCTAAGTCTTCGGTACGCACAATCCATCGTCCCCCCATGAGTCTCCATCTATCATGATGGATTGCCCTTTGATTGACTGACCCGTGAACAAACCCAACGACGGCGCCTACCTAGGCCAGGCCATGCACCACCCCTCTGCCATGCGACACATCAGCATTCGCGGGGCGCGTACGCACAACCTGAAAAACATCGACCTCGATATTCCGCGTAACCAGTTGGTGGTCATCACGGGCTTGTCGGGCTCGGGCAAATCCAGTCTCGCGTTTGACACGCTGTATGCAGAAGGTCAGCGCCGCTATGTGGAAAGCCTCTCTGCTTATGCCCGCCAGTTTTTGGGCCGCTTGGACAAGCCCGATGTGGACTTGATTGAAGGCCTGTCGCCCGCCATCAGCATTGAGCAAAAAGCCACCAGCCACAACCCGCGCTCCACCGTGGGCACGGTGACCGAAATTCACGACTACCTGCGTTTGCTGTTTGCCCGCGCAGGTACGCCCTATTGCCCCGACCACAACTTGGCGCTGCAAGCACAAAGCGTGACGCAAATGGTGGACGCCGTCATGGCGCTACCCGAAGACACCAAGCTCATGCTGCTCGCACCCATCGCGCGCAACCGCAAAGGCGAGTACAGCGAAATCTTCACGCAGTTGCAAGCGCAGGGTTATGTGCGGTTTCGCATCGAGGGCAAGGTGTACGAATACGACGACTTGCCCGAGCTGAAGAAAACTGAGAAGCACGACATCGACGTGGTGGTGGACCGCATCAAGGTGCGCCACGAAGTGCCCGTGGCATCGACACAAACGAGCGCCCATGACGTGACAACGGCCAGTCCCCCTGCTGCCGCCGCACCCCAAGGTTTGCGCCAGCGTTTGGCCGAGAGCTTTGAGGCCGCTTTGCGTTTGGCTGAAGGCCGTGCCATCGCGCTGGAAATGGACACGAACGTAGAACACGCGTTCAACGCCAAGTTCTCGTGTCCGCAATGCACGTATTCCATCAGCGAACTCGAACCGCGCTTGTTCTCGTTCAACTCACCCGTGGGCGCGTGCCCCTCGTGCGATGGCTTGGGCCACCAAGACTATTTCGACCCCGCCCGTGTGGTGGCGTTTCCATCGTTGAGCCTCGGCAGTGGTGCCATCAAAGGCTGGGACCGTCGCAACGCGCATTACTTCACCCTGCTCGAGAGCCTGGCCAAACACTACAAGTTTGATCTCGACACACCGTTCGAAGACCTAAGCCACGAGATACGCCAAGTGTTGTTGTATGGCTCGGACGAAGAAGAAATCAAGTTCAACTACAGCCTTGAAAACGGCGCTGGCAAAAAGCTCAGCAAGAAGCACCCCTTCGAAGGCATCTTGGTCAACATGGAGCGCCGCTATCGCGAGACCGACTCCACCGTGGTGCGCGAAGACCTGTCTCGCTACCGCGGCGTGCGTGCGTGTACCTCGTGCGGCGGCACACGCCTGCGCCGCGGAGCGCGTAATGTGCGCATTGGCGAGGGCGAACAAATGCGCGGCATTTTTGACATCAGCCACACCACGCTGGGCGAATGCTTTGGCTACTTCAACACCCTCCAACTACAAGGTGCAAAGGCGGAGATTGCCGACAAAGTGGTGCGCGAAATTGCCTCACGCTTGAAGTTCTTGAACGACGTGGGTTTGAACTACCTCAGTCTCGACCGCAGTGCCGACACGCTGTCGGGCGGCGAAGCGCAACGCATCCGCTTGGCCAGCCAAATTGGCTCGGGCCTCACGGGTGTGATGTATGTGTTGGACGAACCCAGCATTGGTTTGCATCAGCGCGACAACGACCGTCTCATCGATACCCTCAAACACCTGCGTGACATTGGCAACAGCGTGCTGGTGGTGGAACACGACGAAGACATGATTCGCGCCGCCGACTTTTGCGTGGACATGGGCCCAGGCGCGGGCGTGCACGGCGGCCACGTGATGGCGCGTGGCACACCGGCCGAGATTGAAGCCAACCCCCAGTCCCTCACAGGCCGCTACCTCGCGCAGGCCCTGCGCATCGAGGTGCCAACCAAACGCAACGCCTTCTTGCCCGTGCAAGCGCAAGAGCTCAAGTTTCAACGCAAGCTGCACAAGGATGCGTCTGCCCATCAAGTCATTCGCATCCGTGGTGCGCGTGGCAACAACCTGAAAAACGTCACTGCTGATTTCCCTGTGGGCTTGCTCACTTGCGTCACGGGTGTGTCGGGCTCGGGCAAATCGACACTGGTGAACGACACGCTCTACACCGCGGCCGCACACACCATTCACCGCGCGCACGACGAGCCAGCGGCGCACGACGAAATTACTGGTCTCGACTATTTCGACAAAGTGATTAACGTCGACCAGTCACCCATTGGCCGCACCCCACGCAGCAACCCCGCCACGTACACGGGCCTCTTCACACCCATTCGCGAGCTGATGGCCGAAGTGCCGATGGCACGCGAGCGTGGCTATGGCCCTGGGCGATTCAGCTTCAACGTGGCCGCAAGCTCAGGCGGAGGCCGTTGCGAAGCCTGCCAAGGCGACGGCATGGTGAAAGTGGAAATGCACTTCTTGCCAGACGTGTACGTGCCCTGCGATGTGTGCCACGGCTTGCGCTACAACCGCGAAACCTTGGAGGTCATGTACAAGGGCAAAAACATCGCGCAAATCTTGGACCTCACGGTCGAAGCCGCCTTGGTGTTTTTCAACGCCGTGCCCAACATCGCCCGCAAGCTGCAAACCTTGATGGACGTGGGCTTGTCCTACCTGCAACTCGGCCAAGCTGCCACCACGCTATCGGGTGGTGAAGCGCAGCGCGTGAAGCTGGCCTTGGAGTTGAGCAAACGCGACACAGGCCGCACGCTCTACATCTTGGATGAGCCCACCACAGGCCTTCACTTTGCCGACATTGCACTGCTGCTGAAAGTGCTGCAACACCTGCGCGACGCGGGCAACACCATCGTCATCATCGAACACAACCTCGACGTCATCAAAACCGCCGACTGGCTAATTGACATGGGCCCTGAGGGCGGCAGCGGTGGCGGCACGGTGGTGGGTGTGGGCACGCCAGAAGACTTGGCGGCGAATGCGGCTAGCTTTACTGGCAAGTACTTGAAGCGCTTGTTGCCAAGCTGAGTGGCATAGTCGGCAGCAACGCTATGAAGCTGCTGAACACTGGCTAGCGTGACATCCTCGCCTTCCAATGCTAATGCCCATGCGCGCCATGCACGTGTCGGTGGGCAATTTCTTCTGCCGTGGCGGCGCACACATCGGTCACGGTGCAGCTAAAACGGAGCGCTTGGCCCGCCTGCGCCCTGTAACTGCCCGCCCACTTTCACGCCCGGTGGAAATTCGGTTTTAGGGATGACGCGCACCAACGATTCGTCGCGCTCGCCAAAGGCATCTTCAGCGCTCAAATCCAGCTTGACGGCAAAGCCCACGGCTTGACCATTGAGTGCGGCTTCAACCTTGGGAAAAATGTTGTCGTAGCCGCCGTGCAAATACGACAAATGCCCCACGTCCAAGGGCTTGCCTGCGGGCGTGGTAACTTGATATTGGAGGGTGACGGCCGTGTCTTGGATGATCTGCATGGCTAGGCTTTAAATATTATTTTTTTAGCGTTGGTTTCAATTTGTTGAGTCTGAGCAAAAGCAGGCAAGCCAACGCTACGGCATACACCAACACTTCAGCAAAGTTGTTCTTACCTGCCTGCATCCAAAAAAAGTGCAGCACCGCCAGCATTGCCACCACATAGACGATGCGGTGCAACCACTGCCAACGCTTGACACCTAGCCATCGAATGGCGCGATGGAACGAGGTCAAGGTCAAAGGCGTGAGCAAAACAAACGCGCTGAAGCCCACCCAGATGAAAGGACGCTTGGCAATGTCATGGGCGATGTCGGCCCACTCAAAGCCCATGTCAAGCCAGCTGTAGCACAGCACATGAAGCGTGGCATAGAAGTAGGTGTACAGCCCCAACATGCGGCGAAACCTCGCCAACTCGGGCAGGCCCGCGATGAGGCGCACCGGTGTCACGGCGAGCGTGAGGCACAAGCCGCGTAACGTCCAGTCGCCTGTGGCGCGAATCAAGTACTCAGCAGGGTTGGCTCCTAGCGCGTCGTTGGCCGCGCCCCAAGCTAACCATGCAAAGGGCAACAGACACAACAGCCACAGCAGGGCTGAGGCGCGGCTGTGCCGCAGCGCTTGGCGAAAGGCGGCCTTCACTTCAATACAGCTTGCTCAAGTCCATGCCCGCATAGAGCTGGCCCACTTGCGCCTCGTAGCCGTTGAACATGAGGGTTTTGCGCTTCTTGGCAAACAAGCTGTCCTCGCCAATGCGGCGCTCAGTGGCTTGACTCCAACGCGGGTGATCCACATGGGGGTTCACGTTGGAATAAAAACCATACTCTTGCGGCGCCGAGCGGCCCCATGAGTTGATGGGTTGCCTCTCCACAAATCGAATTTTCACCAAACTCTTGGCGCTCTTGAAGCCATATTTCCACGGCACCACCAATCGCACGGGGGCGCCGTTTTGGTTGGGTAGCACTTCGCCGTACATGCCAAAGCCGAGCAGCGTGAGCGGGTGCATGGCTTCGTCTAGGCGCAGCCCCTCTACATACGGCCAATCCAGCACGCGTGAGCGCACACCGGGCATGGTCTTGGGGTCGGCTTGGGTGATGAACTCTACATACTTGGCACTGCCCAAGGGTTCGACGCGCTTGATGAGTTCAGCCAGCGAGTAGCCCACCCAAGGAATCACCATCGACCAGCCTTCCACGCAGCGCAGTCGGTAAATGCGCTCCTGCATGGGGCTGAGTTTGAGCAGATCCTCAAGGTCGATGCGGCTCGGTTTTTTGACCAGTCCCTCAACCTCCACCGACCACGGTTTGGTCTGCAAGGTGTGGGCGTATTTGGCGGGGTCTGATTTGTCGGTGCCGAATTCGTAGAAGTTGTTGTAGCTGCTGGCGTCGGTGTAGGTGGTGATTTTCTCCATCGTGTTGGCACCACTCACGCGGCTGACCGCGCCCGTCAGCGGATCTAGCTTGCCTGAACGCACCACCGCTGGGTTGCTGGCTTGCGCCAACGCATCGCGCGAGGCCCATGCCGCCATAGACACACCAGCAGCGCCTGCGGCCATGTGCTTGAGCCATGTGCGACGCTCGTTGTAGACAGCTTGAGGCGTGATCTCATGGCTGGCTGGATGGGTGAACCCAGAATCACTGGCGCGACCAAATCGGTGGTGAGACATACGGAGCGTCCTTTCAAGGTGTGATGGTTGCATTGTGAATGCAAGCCCAACTTCATGCGAAGTTGCTGCTGCAAAACCCCGCTTGCTGGGCGACAAACGGATACAAAAAAAGCTGGCACTCGGCCAGCTTTTTAAAGGCGCGCGTGAACGCTCAGATCAACGCAGACCCGCAATGTAGTCGGCCACGGCTTTGATTTCGCGGTCGTTCATCTTGGCGGCCACACCCGTCATTTGGGCGCTGTTCTTGCGAATGCCGTCGCGGAAGGACACCAGTTGCGACACGGCGTAGTCGGCATGTTGGCCTGACAAACGTGGGTACTGTGAGGGGATGCCTGCACCGGTGGGGGTGTGGCAGCCTGCGCAAGCGGCAATTTGACGGTCGGCAATGCCACCGCGGTAAATGCGCTCACCCAACACCACCAATTCTTTTTCTTTGGCGAAGTTGGCTTTGGCTTCTTTCGAGCCCAACCAAGCGGCGACGTTCTTCATATCGGCGTCAGACAAGCCAGCAGCCATACCACTCATAATGGCGTTGGCGCGCTTGCCAGACTTGAACTCTTGCAGCTGCTTGACCAGATAGTCAGGGTGTTGCTGGGCTAACTTTGGGTAGGCAGGCGAGCCAGCGTTGCCATCGGCACCGTGGCACGAGGCGCACACAGCGGTATAAGTGGCTTCACCTTTGGCCAAGTCGGCCTTGACAACGGGCGCTGCTGGTTCGTTGGCATGAGAAAGGGCGGGGGCTACCAAGGCGGCAGCAATCAACAAAGAGGCAATCAGCTTCATAGGTGTGCTTTGGTTAGTGGGTCTCAAAGACGACGAAAAACTGCGGTGATTCTACAATGTCGCATGAATCAGCAAGACCCACACGACACCCCCGCCCCAAATGACACGCCTGAGGTGCCAGAAATCACGGTTTTGAACGCTGAGTTAGCAGCACAACAAGAGGCTGACCGTGCCGCTGCCAAAGCAGCTTTTGAGCTTTTAAGCCCCACCAATCAAGCCAAATACGCCATGGGCTGGTTGCACACTGCACGGTTTTTGACCACCGCCGCCCAGCTGCACCACCTGCCCGCTTACGACCTGCCAGAAATCGCTTTTGTGGGTCGCTCCAACGCGGGCAAGTCCACTTGCATCAACGTGTTGACACAGCAAAAACGCTTGGCCTACGCCTCTAAAACGCCAGGGCGCACCCAACACATCAACTTGTTTGCCATGGGCCGCCAAGGCAAAACCGATGCCGTGCTGGCTGACTTGCCTGGCTATGGCTACGCCGCAGTGCCCAAGCAAGACAAGATTCGTTGGCATCAGGTGATGGCCAACTACTTGCTCACCCGCCCCAACCTGCGTGCGGTGGTGCTGATGTGCGACCCACGCCACGGCTTGACCGAACTCGACGACATCTTGCTCGACGTGATTCGTCCCCGCGTGGAAGAAGGGTTGAAGTTTTTGGTGTTACTCACCAAGGCCGACAAACTCAACAAGACCGATGGTGCAAAGGCCCTGCAAATTGCAAAACTGCAAGCAGGTGGCGGTGAAGTGCGTTTGTTCTCAGCACTGAAGAAGCAAGGCGTGGACGAAGTGGCCACCACCTTGTACCAGTGGATGCACCCTTAATCCGTTTGGTTTTTCAGTACAGCTCTGGCACACCCAGGGGGCGCGTCTTGAAGCGTTTGTGCACCCAAAAATACTGCGCGGGCATGGTGTTGATGAAGGCCTCTAAGCGGCGGTTCATGGTAGCGGTATCGGCCTCAGCATCGTCGGTGGGGAAATCTTGCCACGCAGCATGCACCACCACCTCATAGCCGGTCTGCGTCATGCGGGTCACCACTGGCACGACACGCGCACGACCCAGTTTGGCAAAGCGTGACAGCGAGGGCACGGTGGCCGCTGGCTCACCGTAAAACGGCACAAAGATGGACTCGCTCGGGCCAAAGTTCATATCGGGCAGCAAGTACAACAACGCCCCCTCACGCAAGGCACTGACGATGGGCTTGACGCCATCTTCACGGCGAAACAAACGCACGCGCCCAAACCGCTGACGTCCTTGGGCCGCCCACGCGTCCACCGCTGCGTTGGACTGCGGCGTGAAGATGGTGGTCCAACGCAAAGGCAAGTTCAGTGTGAGCGCCGTCCAGCCCACATCCAAGCCCATGAAGTGCGGGGCAAACAAGACCGTCGGTGTGGCCTCAGACAAAGCAGCCACCTCACCCGACAGCTGTACGCGCGACTGAATACACGCCGCACTGCGATGCCAGAGCCAACTGCGATCCAACCAAGCTTGGGCGAAATGTACAAAGGTCTGGCGCGCGAGCGCGTCACGCTCGGCCTCGCTCAAGTGCGCAAAGCACACCCGCAAATTGGTTTGCACCACGCGACGGCGTGAAGGGATCACCACCCACAACAAGTCACCTAAGCCAGCACCCAACGCACGCAGCCACGACAAAGGCAAATAGCCCAAAGCGCGCAACACCCCAAGTCCGATCTTGCTGAACATGGCTTAGCTTTCTGCTCGCGGTTGTTTGCTGCGGGCGTAACCCCACAAGTATTGACCGGGGGCGTGGCGCACCATCGCCTCGACGCCACGGTTCATCGCAGCAGCAGCGACTTCGGGTGACACACTGACATCGCGCATTTCGGGCGCATCAAACGGGCGCATATGCATGCAAAAACCTTGGTCTGTCGGCAGACGCTCACACCACGTCATGATGACTTGCGCACCCGTTTGCTGCGCGAGTTTGAACAACAAGGTCATGGTGTATACCTCACGACCAAAAAACGGTGCCCACACGCCTTGGCCTTGTGGCGGCACTTGATCGGGCAAAATGGCGGTGTAGCCGCCATGACGCAAGGTGCGCATGAGAGTGCGCACCCCCGCCAGCGAAGTCGGCGCGGAATCTAAATAAGGGCGCGTGCGTGCATTCGCCACCAAGGGCTCCAACCATGCTTTGCGTGCGGGGCGAAACAGCACCACCATCGGCCCATGAAGGGGGCCAAACTTTTCGGCAATGGCTTGCGCCCCAATCTCCCAAGACCCCAAATGAGGCGACATGATGATGACGCCCTTACCTGCCTGCATGGCGGCTTCAAAGTGCTCGGCGCCGTCCCACTGCACCAAACCGTCGAGCACCGCCGAATGCGGACGCATCCACACCCAGGGCAGCTCGGCCACCATCGCCCCCATCGCGGCGATGGCCGGACGCGCATCACGCCACGCCACGCCCGCCGCCTGCACATTCGCTTTGAAATTGTGTCGGTACGTCGGCGACAAGCCCCACACCACCCAACCCAACGCGCGACCCAAGCGCTGCATCAACGGCAGCGGCAGGCACGCAAGAAAGCGAAAAAGGCGGGTGACTGAAAACATGAACTTTGAAATGACTGGGATGAATCCACTACAATTTCGATTGTCGCTGAGTTAAAGAACTACTTGCAGGGCGACGACGCACTTCGGTGTGACAGCGCGGGCTCAAGGCCCGTAGCGATCTGCTAAAGCGTTCGCTGGGCTCCAAGTTTTCAGGGTCGGCAACGCCGAACAACCCATTGAAAACAAGGAGCTTTTTTCATGTCTAGCAATTTCCTCTTCACGTCTGAATCTGTCTCAGAAGGCCACCCTGACAAAGTGGCGGACCAAATTTCTGATGCGATTTTGGACGCCATCTTCGCGCAAGACCCGCTCTCACGCGTGGCCGCCGAAACTCTGACCAACACTGGCTTGGTTGTGTTGGCGGGTGAGATCACCACCAACGCACACGTCGACTACATCCAAGTCGCACGCGACACCATCAAGCGCATCGGCTACGACAACACCGATTACGGCATCGACTACAAAGGCTGCGCGGTCATGGTTTGCTACGACAAGCAATCCAACGACATTGCTCAAGGCGTAGACCACGCCTCTGATGACCACCTCAACATCGGCGCGGGCGACCAAGGCCTGATGTTTGGCTACGCATGCAGCGAAACGCCTGAGCTGATGCCCGCCCCCATCTATTACGCCCACCGTTTGGTCGAGCGCCAAGCCCAGTTGCGCAAAGACGGCCGCTTGCCTTTCTTGCGCCCTGACGCGAAAAGCCAAGTAACCATGCGCTACGTGGACGGCAAGCCTCACAGCATTGACACCGTGGTGTTGTCCACCCAACACAGCCCCGACCAGAGCGAGTCAGCGACCAAGATGAAGGCCAGCTTTGTGGAAGCCATCATCGAAGAAATCATCAAGCCCGTGTTGCCCAAAGAGTGGTTACAAGACACCAAATATTTGATCAACCCCACAGGCCGTTTCGTCATCGGCGGCCCACAAGGCGATTGCGGTTTGACAGGCCGCAAAATCATTGTGGACACCTACGGCGGCGCTTGCCCTCACGGCGGTGGCGCGTTCTCAGGCAAAGACCCCTCGAAGGTGGACCGCTCTGCCGCCTACGCTGCACGCTACGTGGCGAAGAACATCGTGGCCGCAGGCTTGGCCACCCAGTGCCAAGTGCAAGTGGCTTACGCGATTGGCGTGGCTCGGCCCATGAACATCACCGTGAACACGGCAGGTACAGGCGTGATCTCGGACGAGAAGTTATCCGCCTTGGTGGCCGAACACTTTGACCTGCGCCCCAAAGGCATCATCCAAATGCTCGACCTGCTGCGCCCCATCTACAGCAAGACCGCCGCTTACGGCCACTTTGGTCGTGAAGAGCCAGAGTTCACTTGGGAGCGTACAAACAAGGCAGCTTCGCTGAAGGCTGCTGTGGGTCTGTAAGACCCCATGCGCGAGCGCAATCACTCCCCGCGCGGCTTTGATTTTTCGGATCTTCTTTCCGCACTCTGATATCCCCTTCGTTTTTTGCTCGCCTTGGCGCGTCATGGACAGGCCAATGAACCAGCGAAACAGCAAGTTGTACTGGGTCTGCGCCATCAGTTGGTGCTCAGAGCGCACGCTGTAGAAAATTTGCAGCAGCATGGGGCGCAACAGTTTCTACAGCGCCATGCTGGGGTGCCCGCCTTTGATGTCCGCTTCGTACATGCCGCCCAGCAGCGCATCCATCTTCACCAAGGCCTCATTGACCATCTTGCGAATCGGGCGCAGTGGGTGGCTCGCTGGCACGAAATCGTCCAAATGACGCATCGTGGAAAGGCTTTCGGTGAAGGTGTCAGCGCCGCGCATCATGTGTCCGTGTCGTTGTTCGTCTGTTAACGCTTCTCAGAGGCTCGGCGTGGGCCTGAGCATGGGGGTATTTCAGCAGCCGGTTAAACGTCTGAGGCTTGCGCAAGCGCGCGTGTCGCCAAAAACACCCGCGCCACGCTGGATGAAATTTGCACCCACGCCTCATCGCTCAAATGCGCAGGCTTGTGTTTGCTGAACGTGAGTTGAGCGTCCTTCGGAAAATCATTCACCGCAAAAACAATGCCGTTGGTCGTGCCTGGCGCATTGACCACCCACAACGCCGCATCAAAGATGGACGCCATCCGATCCACATACACATCACGATAAGCGCTGAACCTGCGCAAGTTCATCACCGCCACACCAACCGGCGTCAACGCGCGGCGACAGTCTGAATAGAACCGAGTCGAACACAACTGCTCTGGCATGTCGTGCTGGTCAAAGCCGTCAGAGGGCGTGCGGTCTGTCATCTAAGGCCTTGGGAAAAAGTGTGAAGCTCGCCGATACGCCGGATTCTGTGCGCCGTGGTTGCCCACGGCGTGACCGTCATTAATCTGGGCCGAGGGTCACCCACTCGGCTCGGTGCTACCTACCCGCCAACCATTTCTGCGGACCACAGAATCAAGAAATGCGGCGAACCGCGCTCTCGGGGTTGGCCTACTTGGTATTGCTGCGCGTAGAGATTGCCCGTTTCACCCGCACTGAAGCGGCTCGTCTCTGTTGCTCTGGTCCTCACCTCACGGTGGAGAGGTGTTACCTCTTACGCTGTCCTACGCAGTCCGGACGTTCCTCCAGTGCGTGGTTTCCCAGATTGCACCAGCGACGGCCTAGCGAGCTTCACGCCTTGATTATCAGTTACTGCAGACGGCCATGAACAAGCGCAATATTCATCTCAGGCGAGAGCGTGCTGGCATAAAAATTTTCAATCATCTCCACCGAAGTTTGGGCATTGCGCGCCAAGGCCAGAAGGTCAATTTTTCCGCCATAGATCAAACGGAGCGTAATTGCCGCGCACCGCAAACCATACAAAGTACGATTCACCCCATGAGGCCCAGCCTTCAAATTTGCCACTTTCAGTATCCAGTTAGAGTCCAGCCCACCACATCCAGCGCTCGATGTGAATACCTAGGGCTTTCCCGCGTGGCGCTGTCCCTAGAATATGAGAATCTCAAACACCACTTCCTCTGGATCTCCACATGAAAAAACATCTCCTCACCTTAGCCGCGACGGCCCTGTTGGCAGGCAGCGCGTTTGCACAAGCCAATGACACCCTCGCCAAAGTCAAAGCCGCGGGCGCCATCACCATGGGCGTGCGCGACTCATCGGGCGCTTTGTCATACACCTTGGGTGACGGCAAATATGTGGGCTACCACGTGGAGATCTGCCAACGCATCATTGCCAATGTTGAAAAAGCCGTGGGCAAAAAGCTGGCTGTGAACTACACCCCCGTCACCTCACAAAACCGCATTCCTTTGGTCGAGAACGGCACCGTCGACATCGAGTGCGGCTCCACCACCAACAACGAAGCCCGCCAGAAACAAGTGGCCTTTGCCTTCACCACTTACGTGGAAGAAGTGCGCATTGCTGTGCGCGCCAACTCTGGCGTCAGCTCCATCGCTCAGTTGAACGGCAAGAACGTGGCCACCACCACTGGCACCACCTCTGTGCAACTTTTGCGCAAGAACGAACGTGCCACGGGCGTGGACTTCAAGGAAGTCTTCGGCAAAGACCACGCAGACAGCTTCCTTCTGCTCGAGTCGGGCCGCGCTGATGCGTTTGTGATGGATGGCCAAATCTTGGCCGGCAACATCGCCAACTCCAAAGCCCCAGCCGATTTCAAAATCGTCGGCGAAGTGCTGAACGTCGAACCCATCGCCATCATGTTCCGCAAGGACGACCCCGCGTTCAAGAAATTGGCTGATGACACCATTGCGGGTTTGGCCAAATCAGGCGAGCTCGCCAATCTCTATGACAAATGGTTTGTGCAAGCCATCCCCCCTAAGAACATCAAACTCGGCATGCCCGCCAGCGATGCCAACAAAGACGCTTGGAAGAACCCGAACGACAAACCGGTCGAAGTCTACGCCAAGAAGTAACCTAGAAAAAGACAGCACGCATGGCACTCGATTGGCAGGTTTTTCTTCAAGACGACGGTGGGGGACGAACCTACCTCGAGTGGATGTTTGACGCCTGGGGCTGGACGCTTTCTGTCGCGGCCAGCGCTTGGGTGGTGGCTATGGCGTCGGGGTGCCTCATGGGCGTCTTGCGCACCTTGCCCCAAGACACACTGCTCAACGTGTGGTTGGCCAGAATCGCCAACGCGTGGGTGGAGCTGTTTCGCAACATTCCCGTGTTGGTGCAAATTTTCCTTTGGTACTTTGTCTTGCCCAAGATCTTTCCAGCCATGCAGCAAGTGCCGGGGTTTGTGTTGGTGGTGTTGGGCTTGGGCTTCTTCACTTCCTCACGTATTGCCGAAATGTTGCGCGCAGGCATCCAAGCCATGCCACGCGGCCAGCGCTATGCGGCCATGGCCATGGGCTTTACTACTTGGCAGACTTACCGCTATGTGCTCTTGCCCATTGCGTTTCGCACCATTTGGCCGCCCCTCACCAGCGAGTCCATGAACTTGCTCAAAAACTCATCGGTCGCCTTTGCGGTGTCGATTGCTGAACTCACCATGTACGCCATGCAAGTGCAAGAAGAAACCTCGCGCGGCATTGAGGTGTACTTGGCCGTGACGGCGCTCTACACCGTGTCTGCTTTTACGGTGAACCGTGTCATGGCCTTTGTCGAGCGCCGCATGCAAATCCCCGGCCTCGTGGTCGCGGGCAATGTCGGCGGGGGGCACTGAGCATGAGCGCACTCGATTTTTCTTTCATTGAATGGGACATCTTCAACAAGTTTGTGTTGAAGGGCATGCTCTTTAGCGTGGAGCTGACCCTCATCGCCACCGTGGGCGGCATTGTGTTTGGCACCCTCCTCGCGCTCATGCGCTTGTCAGGCAACAAAGCACTGGAACTGCCGGCGGTCATCTACGTCAACGGCATGCGCTCCATCCCCTTGGTGATGGTGATTCTGTGGTTCTTCTTGCTGATCCCGTTTTTGATCGGTCGCTCCATCGGGGCTGAACTGTCGGCCACCATCACCTTTGTGGCCTTTGAAGCAGCGTACTTCAGCGAGATCATGCGTGCGGGCATCCAGTCCATCCCGCGTGGGCAGGTCATGGCGGGACAGGCCTTGGGGCTGACCTACAGCCAGAACATGCGCCTCATTGTGTTGCCGCAAGCATTTCGCAACATGATTCCTGTGTTGCTCACGCAAACCATCATCTTGTTCCAAGACACCTCGCTGGTGTATGCCATTGGTGCGTATGACTTGCTCAAGGGCTTTGTCACCGCAGGCAAGATTTATGGCCGCGTGGAAGAGGTGTACATCTTGGTGGCCTTGGTGTATTTCATGATTTGTTTCGGCCTCTCGGCCCTGGTGCGACGCTTGCAAGCGCGCATTGCCATCATTCGTTGAGCGCTACGAAGCGCCCACACAAAAAAGTTCGCTGGAGTTCACCGTGATTGAATTAAAAAATGTGTCCAAGTGGTACGGCCCCGTGCAGGTGCTCAACAACTGTTCCACCAATATCCAAAAAGGCGAAGTGGTGGTGGTTTGCGGCCCCTCGGGTTCGGGCAAATCCACCCTCATCAAAACCATCAACGCCTTGGAGCCTTTCCAAGAAGGTGAGATTTTTGTGGATGGCGTGGCCGTGCACGGCAAAGACACCAACCTGCCCCAACTGCGCAGCCGTGTGGGCATGGTGTTTCAGCACTTTGAGTTGTTCCCCCATTTGTCGGTGACCGAAAACCTGACCATTGCCCAGCAAAAGGTGTTGGGCCGCAGCGAGGA
The DNA here is from genome assembly GCF_031538885.1 of Limnohabitans sp. Classification (GTDB taxonomy): domain Bacteria; phylum Pseudomonadota; class Gammaproteobacteria; order Burkholderiales; family Burkholderiaceae_C; genus Limnohabitans. The sequence goes on along the minus strand of NZ_JAVKLW010000079.1, from coordinate 712 downwards.
GGAGGCCCGTGCGCATGGCCTGAAGTACTTGGAACGCGTGGGTCTGATGGCGCACAAAGACAAGTTTCCGGGCCAGCTCTCAGGCGGTCAGCAGCAACGCGTGGCGATTGCCCGTGCGTTAAGCATGGACCCGATCGTGATGTTGTTTGATGAGCCCACGTCCGCACTCGACCCCGAGATGGTGGGTGAGGTGTTGGATGTGATGGTGGACTTGGCCAACGAGGGCATGACCATGATGTGCGTGACGCATGAGATGGGTTTTGCGCGCAAGGTGGGTAGCCGCGTGATCTTCATGGATGTGGGGGGCAAGGTGTTGGAAGACTGCTCGAAGGATGAGTTCTTCAACCACCCTGAGAATCGGCAGCCGCGCACCAAAGAGTTCTTGAACAAAATCTTGGCGCACTGAGTTAATTGGGGTCAGAACCCAATTGGTTTTGGTTTGCGCGATTTGTCGAAGCGCCTCTTGATGAGGCGCTTTTTTGTTGACGCATGTTTTTTCGGTGGTGAAGGTTTTGCTTCGGAGACGGTTGCGCGGCTTGAGTGTGGCGAGGGGGTGCGTTGGCAGGCGTTCGCTCTAGGGAAGGTCTGCACAACGCATGAATTTGTAGCGTGACTTGTTACGGACTTCACGATGTGCAATTGTGTGCGTCGATAGCACGATTTTTCGGCGTAAGAGACCCATTTCGTCATCCCACCTTTGCCCTCAGGCCCC
>NZ_JAVKLW010000078.1:0-19110 GCF_031538885.1 Limnohabitans sp. | reverse complement strand
AAACCGTGACGGATGAGGAATTGACTATGATTGAAAACCGATTGAATCACCGCCCCAGAAAGCGACTAGGATTCAAGACACCTCACGAGGTATTCCATGCCTCGTTAAAGCGTGTTGCACTTCGTCCTTGAATCCGCCAGCTTTAAACCAAATGCAAACGCCCCTCACACGGGGCGTTTTGCTTTGATGCCTCTTGGCTTCAGTCAATCTTGTTCAGAGAACTTCTGAAAAGTCTGCTTCAACGCATGCAACCATTGGTTCTTTTGCAGCTCCGTGGCAAAGCTGGCTTCAAAACTATTGCTAGCTAACGCGTAGGCCTGCTGCGCCGTGAGATCCGTGGCCTCAAAGGTTTGAACAAAGTTTTCGTTCATGTAACCACCAAAGTAGGCAGGGTCGTCTGAGTTGATCGTGACGCACAAACCGGCATCTAGCAACTGGCCAATGTTGTGGTTCTTCAAGTCTGGAAACACGCACAGCTTTTGGTTAGACAGCGGGCACACCGTGAGCGGAATACGCTCATTGGCCAAGCGTGTCATCAATGCGGCGTCGTGCACGGCTTGCACACCATGGTCTATGCGCTCAACGTGCAACACATCCAAGGCGCTCCAAATGTAAGCAGGGGGCCCCTCCTCGCCTGCATGGGCCACGAGGTGTAAGCCGTGAGCACGCGCCAGCGCAAACACGTTTTTAAAATTCTCAGGCGGGTGTCCCACTTCGCTCGAGTCCAAGCCTACGCCGATGAACTTGTCCTTGAAGGGCAAGGCCGCGTTGAAAGTTTTCAGCGCATCCACTTCACTGAGGTGACGCAAAAAGCACAAGATGAGCTGAGCACTGACGCCCAGCTGGATCTGCGCATCAGCACACGCGCGGTGCAAGCCGTTGATGACCGTGGCCATCGGGACACCACGCAGGGTGTGGGTTTGCGGGTCAAAGAAGATTTCCGCATGCACCACATGGTCTGCCGCTGCGCGTTGCAGGTAGGCCCAGGCCATGTCGTAGAAATCTTGCTCATGTAAGAGGACGCTGGCACCAGCGTAGTAAATGTCTAGGAAGCTTTGCAAGTCGGTGAAGGCATAGGCCGCACGCAAAGCCTCGACGTTGGCATACGGCAAGCTCACACCATTGCGCTTGGCGAGTGCAAAGATGAGTTCGGGCTCCAAGGAGCCCTCGATATGGATATGCAACTCGGCCTTGGGCATCTCGCGCAAGAGCTGGGGCAAACGAAGTTCGGCAACAGCGTGAACTTTGAACATGGCTTTTTCCTTCGTGAGGCTTCATGCTAACCAAGAAAATACGTCGCAAAAAAAGACCACCCGAAGGTGGTCGGGCGTGCAAGTGAACGCAGAGGTTTACTTAGCGCCTGGCACTTTGCCTTCCACGCCTTTGACGTAGAAGTTGATACCACTCAAGAACTTGTCATCCGCAACTTCACCTTGCTTCAAGATTTCTTTTCCAGAGTTGTCGACAAGGGGACCTTTCCAGATGGCGAAGCTGCCATCTTTCAAGCCTTGCTTCACCTCTGCCACTTTGGCTTGGGTCTCTGCGGGCACGTCTTCGGCAATGGATACGATGTCAATTGCACCGTCCTTCACACCAGACCATGTGTGTGCACCACCGGCCCACTTACCTTCCAAGGCTGCACGGGTGGCGTTGATGTAGTAAGGCGTCCAGTTGATGATGGCAGAGGCCAAATGGGCTTTGGGGCCATAGGCCGTCATGTCAGAGTCCCAACCAAAAGCACGTTTGCCTTTGTCTTGGGCGGTTTTCAACACGGCAGGTGAGTCGGTGTTTTGGAACAAGATGTCCGCACCACCGTTGATGAGTGAGGTGGCAGCTTCGGTTTCTTTCGGTGGATTGAACCACTCGTTGACCCACACCACTTTGGTTTTGACTTTGGGGTTGCTCGATTGCGCACCCAAGGTAAAGCTGTTGATGTTGCGAATGACCTCAGGGATTGGGATGGAAGCGACAACGCCCAAGGTATTGCTCTTGGTCATCTTGCCCGCGATCACGCCAGCCATGTACGCGCCTTCGTAAGTGCGGCTGTCGTAGGTGCGCATGTTGGGCGCTTGCTTGTAGCCCGTGGCGTGCTCAAACTTCACATCTGGCGTGTCCGCAGCCACTTTGAGCATGGGCTCCATGTAGCCAAAGGTGGTGCCAAAAACCAGTTTGTTGCCTTGGCCCACCATGTCACGAATCACACGCTCGGCGTCCGCAGACTCGGGCACGTTTTCAACAAACGACGTTGCAATCTTGTCGCCAAACTCGGCTTGCAGTGCTTTGCGTGCATTGTCGTGCGCAAAGGTCCAGCCACCGTCGCCCACGGGGCCGACATAGGCGAAGGCAATCTTCAAAGGCTCGGCTTTGGCGGCTGCCGCAGGCGCGCCGGCCGTCTTAGCCTCTTCCTTTTTGCCACAACCAACAAAGACAGCTGCAGCCACAGCGCTCAAGGCGGCAACATGAATCCAACGACGCGTTTTCAAATCAGTCATGCGATTTCCTTTGATAAAAGTAGGAGTGAAAAATTATGAACCAGGGACAAAAGATTTTCCGATCGACGCGGGCATGTTCACCCGTAACCACCTTGGGTTGCGTGAGATCAAGGCCAGCACCACGATGGTGGCGAGGTACGGCAGCATGCTCAAGAACTGGCTGGGTACATCGATGCCCGAGGCCTGCAAATGAAACTGCAACATGGTGACGCCACCAAACAGATAAGCACCCAACAACACGCGTGCCGGACGCCAAGTAGCAAAGGTGGTCAACGCCAAAGCGATCCAACCTTTGCCTGCAATCATGCCCTCTACCCACAGCGGCGTGTAGATGATGGAAATGTAGGCGCCCGCCAAACCACACAGCGCACCGCCCACCACCACGGCCAACAGCCGGATGCGACGCACGGGGTAGCCCAAGGCGTGGACCGACTCAGGTGACTCACCCACAGCGCGCAAGACCAAACCTGCACGTGTGCGGTACAAGAAACAAACCAGCCCCAAGGTCAGCGCAATCGCGCCGTACACCAAGGGGTGGTGTTTGAACACGGCAGGGCCCAGCAATGGAATGTCTGCCAAGAAAGGCACGTCATACTGCATGCGCTCAGGCAGATTGGCCTGCACATAGCTCGTCCCCACAAAGGCAGAGAAGCCGCCACCAAACAAGCTGAGAGCTAGACCCGTGGCATATTGGTTGGTGTTCATCCAAATCACCAGCAAGCCAAACAAAGCCGCCATCACAGCACCTGCACCCATGCCCGCCAAAAAGCCCAGCGTGTCGCTGCCCGTGTTGGCGACGGTGGCAAAGCCCGCAATCGCAGCGCACAGCATCATGCCCTCGGCACCCAAGTTGACGATGCCCGCTTTTTCGTTGATCAACAGGCCCAGAGAGGCCAACGCCAAAACAGTGCCGGCGTTCATGGTGGCGGCCCACAACAGTGCGTAGGTTTCCATCACAGTGCTCCCTCAGAACGGATTTGGCTTGCACGCACAACCCAACGCACGCGGTATCGCATCAAGGTGTCACACGCCAACAGCGTGAACAACAACAAACCTTGAAACACGCCGGTGAGTGACCGTGGCAGCCCTAAACGCGATTGCGCCAGCTCACCCCCGATATAAAACATGCTCATCAACACGGCCGACAAGACCATGCCCACCGGATACAAGCGCCCCACAAAAGCCACGATGATGGCCGCAAAGCCATAGCCCACCGGCACAAACGGGGTGAGCTGACGCAGCGGCCCTGCCACCTCTAAAGCACCCGCCAAACCTGCCGCAGCACCCGAGGTGAGCAGCGCCAGCCACAAGACCTTGCGTGATGAGAAGCCCGCGTAGCGCGCCGCGTTGGGTGCCAAGCCGCCCACTTGCTGCGCAAAGCCTGCATAGGTACGAAACAAAAACACCCACAACGCACCCACACCCGCCAACGCCAACAACACGCCCACGTTCACGCGTGTGCCAGTGATGAGCTTGGGGATTTGCGTGATGGCATCGAAGGTTTTGGTTTGCGGAAAGTTGTAGCCCAGTGGGTCCTTCCAAGGGCCGTAGACCAAGAAGTTGAGCGCCATGATGGCCACGTACACCAGCATGAGGCTGACCAAAATTTCACTCGCATGAAAGCGGTCGCGCAAGAACGCGGTGATGGCCGCCCAGACCATGCCGCCCACAACACCCGCGAGCAAGATGAGCACCCAAAAGCCGCCGCCCGTGTTGGCATCGGCCGTCAAGGCCACGCCCGAGGCAAACACCGCGCCCATGACGAACTGGCCTTCTGCGCCAATGTTCCACACATTGGAGCGAAAGCACACGGCCAGCCCCAAGGCAATCAGCAGCAGCGGCGTGGCCTTGACCATCAACTCGGACAAGGCATACACGCTCTTGATGGGTTCCCAAAAGAACACCTGCAAACCGCGCACCGGGTCTTTACCCAGCGCTACAAAAAGAATCACCCCCAACACCACGGTGATGGCCAACGCCAGCAAGGGCGAGGCATAACGCCACAGCTTAGAAGGCTGGGCACGCGGCTCAAGACGCAGCATGGTTCACCTCCTGTATCTCTGACACAAGTGGGTTGTCCCACAGGCCACTCATCCACGCACCAATGCGCGACACACTGGCCTCTTCGCGGGTGAGTGCGGGAGACAAGCAGCCCTCGGCCATCACATGCAAACGGTCTGACAGCTCTAGCAATTCGTCCAACTCCTCACTCACGACCAGCACTGCACAGCCTGCGTCACGTAAGGCTAGTAATGCCGCACGTATTTGCGCGGCAGCACCCACGTCCACCCCCCATGTGGGCTGGGACACGATGAGCAACTTAGGCGCCGCCTCGATCTCGCGGCCCACCAAAAATTTTTGCAAATTACCGCCTGACAGTGAACGCGCCACTGCATCTGGCCCGCCTGCTTTGACTTGGTATTTGGCGATGATGTCGCCCGCTTGGCTGTGCAGCGTGTTCAGGTTGAGCCAACCCAACACACCTGCCACACCACTAGACACCACTGCGTCATGACGCGTGAGCAGCAGGTTTTGCGCCAAGCTCAGGCTTGGCACTGCGCCACGGCCTAGGCGTTCTTCTGGAACAAAGTGCAGGCCGAGGTCACGGCGTTGGTCTGGGTTGAGCTGCCCCATGGCTTGGCCACTCAGTTGAATGCTGCTCGCGGCTGAACGCCTGTCTTCGCCCGACAAGGCAAACAACAACTCGCGCTGGCCATTGCCAGACACACCCGCAATGCCCACCAGCTCGCCTGCGCGCACTTGCAGGTTGACGCCATTCAGGTCTACGCCAAATGGATCGTCGGCTTGCAGACGCAACTCATGCACGCTCAGCACAGCAGCACCTGGCTTGTGCTCCCGCACATGCAGCTCGGGCGGCAAGCTGCCAATCATGAGTTGGCTCAGCGAAGCATTGGTTTCTTGGCGTGGGTCGCACACGCCCGTCACACGGCCCGCACGCATCACCGTGCAAGCGTTACACAGCGCACGAATTTCGTGCAGCTTGTGGCTGATGTACACAATGCTGCGCCCTTCGCTGGCGAGTTGGCGCAACACCACGAATAGCTTTTCCACCGCTTGCGGCGTCAGCACCGAAGTGGGCTCATCCAAGATGAGCAACTGCGGGTTGGTCAGCAAGGCACGGATGATTTCCACACGCTGCATCTCACCCACGCCCAGCGTGTGGACGGGACGGGCGGGGTCAATGTCCAGGCCGTATTGCGCGGCGGTGTCGTTGATACGCTGCGTCACCTCAACCAAGGTGAACGATTTGTCGAGGCCCAGCCACACGTTCTCAGCCACGCTGAGCGTGTCAAACAAACTGAAATGCTGAAACACCATGCTGATGCCCAGTCGCCTTGCCTCTTGCGGGTTACGAATGTTGACCACTTCGCCGTTGAAGCGGATTTCGCCCACATCGGGCTTGACCGCGCCGTAGATGATTTTCATCAACGTCGATTTGCCCGCACCGTTCTCGCCCAGCACGGCGTGAATTTCGCCAGACTGCACTGTCAGGCTCACGCCGTCGTTGGCGACTACGGCGGGGTAGCGCTTGGTGATATGGCGAAGGGTCAGTCTGGACATGGCGGGCAAAGTTTAATGCCTTCGCCTCACCCCTGAAGCACCCTTGAGACAACGGTGAGGCATGGCAAACGCGAGGCGCGAGGTACACCAGACCCAAGGTTCGACATGCCCCAAGCTTGCGCAGCCAAAGATTTTTCAAAAATAGGTGTAACGCCAAAGGCATTTGGGACGACTCATTTGAAACATCACCAAGGAGTTCAACCATGTCCAATTTCAAAAAAAATATATCTCAACTAGGCGCAGGCCTTCTCATTGGCAGTGCGGCTTGTGCGCAAACCCCGCCGTCCGCCGTCGAACTGGTCGATGCGCTCAACGGTGTGTTTGGCAAACAAGCAGGCACCCGCGCCTCTCATGCCAAAGGCATGTGCGCTCAAGGTGCGTTTCACCCCGACGCACAAGCACTGACCGTTACCGAAGGCCCGTTGTGGCACAAAACACAAGTACCGGTGCAAGCCCGTTTTTCTGTCGGCGGTGGCAACCCCAAGGCCAGTGACAAGGGCAAAACCGTGCGTGGCCTAGCCCTGCACATTGGCTCAGACTGGGACTTGGTGTTGATTACGGCCCCTGTGTTCATGGTAGCCACACCGGAAGAGTTTGTTGGCTTCATGCAAGCACGTCAGCCCGACCCTGCAACGGGCAAGCCCAACGCAGAACGTGTCAAAGCCTTCAACAGCGCCACTCCCAGCACCCAGGCACAAATTGCATTCTTAGAAAAAGCACCGATCCCCGCCAGCTATGCCCAAACCCCTTACTGGGGCGTGAATGCTTTTGTGATGACCAACGCACAAGGCAAAAAAATTCACGGACGTTGGCGCGCTGAACCCAAAGCAGGCCATGTCGGTCTAACCGCCGAGCAATTGGCTCAAGCCAGTGATGACTTCTTGGCCCAAGAACTGACGCAGCGTTTGGGCAACGGGCCTGTGGTGTTCAATTTGTGGCTTCAGTTGGCACAAAGCGGTGATGATGTGAAAAACCCATCCGTGGCCTGGCCTGCAACCAACCCTGAAGTGCGAATGGGGCAAATTGAAATCACCGGGTTAAACAACACCTGCGAGCCCACCATGTTCAACCCAGCCGTGCTGCCCAAAGGCATGGCTCTTTCCGAAGACCCCACACTCTTGGTACGCGCTGGTTCATACGGCGTATCACTGGGCCGACGCGCCAAACCTTGAAGCTTAAAAGCCCTACATCATGAAAGTGCCTTACCCTATGCCACGCCTGCCCCTGTCCACCATCGCATGGTTTGCCCTCTCGTGCGGACTTGTCGCCCAAGCACAGGCCGCGCCCTCAAACCCACAGGCTTTGCTGGCGCGGCACAGCTGCACCGCTTGCCACGCCCAAGACCAAAAAATTGTGGGCCCCAGCTTCAATGACATTGCCAAAAAATACCCAGGCAAGGCGGCTTACCTGGAAGGAAAAATCAAATCGGGTGGCACAGGGGTTTGGGGCAACTTGTCCATGCCACCGCAAAGTGCACCAGATGAAGACATCCGCGCCATCGCCGCTTGGTTAGCCAGCGGCATGAAATAAATCACGTCACTCACATAGGAAAAATCATGTTTCAAAAACTCACTCACAGCGTTGCCCGCACACTGGTCTTGATCGCGGCGGTCGGATGTTCAATGGGCTGTATTGGCTCAGCCTCGGCACAAGAGGCACTGGCATGGCAAATTCATCAGCCCACATCTAGCCTCACCTTCAACACCACCAAGTCAGGTGCCGCAGGCGTAGGCGGCGTCACCGAAACCATGCGTTTCAAAAGCTTCAAAGGCGGTTTGAGCCCCAAAGGACAAATCGAGTTGACCATTGATTTGAGCAGCGTGGACAGCGGTGTTTCGATTCGCGATGAGCGCTTACAAACCATGTTCTGGAATGTGGCCACACACCCCAGCGTGAGCTTTGTGGGCCAACTCTCTGGCGAAGACATGAAAAACATCGCAACAGGTAAAGCATCCAACACGGTGATGGTCGAAGGCCAACTGACCATGGCAGGCCAAACCAAGCCCATCAAAACCGTCTTGCAAGTTATCCCCGTGCAACACAAGCTGTATGTCAGTACACGTCAACCGATTGTGGTCAACGCCAATGATTTTGGTTTGAATTCAGGTGTGGAAGCCTTGCGTGCCATTATGGGCTTGAACTACCTCTCCACCTCCGCCCCTGTCACCTTTGCCTTGGAGTTGAACATGGCTTCATCGCCCAAGACCATGAGCGAATCCAAGCTGCCACCCTCGGCTTGGTAAGCTACACGCCTCAATTCAACCATAGGGGTGCGTGAAATACCGCACCATACAGTTTCAACGTGTCTTGGCACAAAGCCCTAGAGCAAAGCTTGCGTGATGATCGCGACTTTTTGCTTCGGCTCGCCCATGCGCAGCTACGTAACCCTCAAGAAGCAGCGGATGCAGTTCAGGACACCGCCTTGGCCGCATGGCAAACCATTGATCGCTTTGAAGGACGCTCCAGTATTCGGACATGGTTGGTTGGCATACTGAGATTCAAGATTTTGGATGTTTTGCGAGAGAGGCAACGCCACCCGACATTCAAACTCAATGAGATAGAGCAAGAGTTGCAAACCCTCGACAGTGACTTGTTGTTCGATGACGACGGGAGCTGGGCTGAAGAACCACAAGCTTGGTGGAGCACCAGCGATAACCCCAGCGAAACCTTGCAGCAAAACCAGATGATGCGATTGCTGCAACAGTGTCTGGCAAAGTTACCAGAGAAAACTGTTCATGTTTTTTTAATGCGCGAATACTTAGGCTTCGAGAGCCCAGAAATCGCACAATGCACAGGCCTGCAAACGGGGAACATACGGATCATCCTCATGCGCGCTCGTTTGGCCTTGCGAACCTGTCTCGAATGGCAAATGAGCTAACCGTCCGTGAACCTAGGAGAAACCATGCGCCCCCACGTTCATCACTTCGTGTATTCACTGCCCCCCTTGAAGCGGCTCGACAGGAGGCTTGATCTGTGAATTCTTCAAAAGCACTTGCCCCCATCACCTGTCAGGAGAGTGTGCAATTTGTGAGTCTGCTGCGTGACGCCGAACTCAGTCCGACAGATTTCGCACGCTTAGAAAAACATGTGAAAAGTTGTCCTCGCTGCCAAACAGCGCGGCAACAATTTAGCATCTTGTACACAGGATTCGACACATTGCTCTCGCGACCTGTTGCAGCCTCTCAAGCACACACCAACCCCATTGCTCATTCAGTCTCCCCGCGCCAACTTGGTCAAAGTCGACGTCAATGGCTAGCTTGGCTGGCAGGCACTGTCATAGGCGCACTGGCAGGTACTGGAGCTGGCGTTTGGTGGGCAAGCACAGCCTTGCAAACACCACAAACCTCCGATGAGTCAGTGGCCCATCGAATCGCCCAATACCAAGCGCTGTATGCGCGCGACACGGTGCAAGATGGCGCACTGTCGAAGCGTCAAGCCCAGACCGTCCTCAGGCAATGGTTGCAGCAAGAAGCCCAGGCATCGCACATCCAAGCCGCGCCCGACCTTGAGGCGCTTGGACTGCACTTGGTGCGGGCGCAACGTCTGGCACTCAACGGGCAACCCATCTTGCAATGGGTGTACTTGGCAGCGCAGGGGCAACCCATCGCCTTGTGTGGCATGGCACGTCCAGATGCGGCTCAAGCGCAGCCCTCGCCTCAATTTTTCTCAGCATCTGGCATGCGTGGGACGCATTGGCAGTACCGCAACGTTCTTTGGGTCTTGGTCGCACCGCAAGACACATGGTCCGGCCAGCGTTTCACGCAGCTGCGTGAAAACATCGCGCATCAATTGGCTTAGCAGACTGGTGCTGACATCACAACACCAAGATGGCCCGAAAGTCGTTCACATTGGTGTGTGTGGGGCCAGTCACCACCAAATCCCCCAGCGCGTCGAAGAAACCATAGGCATCGTTGCGGTCGAGGCAGTCGGTGGCTTTCACCCCTTTGCTTGCAGCGCGGGCCAGGGTGTCGGGGGTGACACGGGCACCAGCGTTGTCTTCGATACCATCAATGCCATCGGTGTCGGCGGCGATGGCCCACACCCCAGCTTGCGCTTGCAAGGCCACAGCGAGGCCTAGGCAAAACTCACCTGCTCTACCGCCTCTTCCGGGCCGAGCGTGTGGCAGAACGCTCTGCTCCATGTCCCCCGACCGCTGCGCGGTCTCCTCCTTGACCTGCGCAGAGCGCTCTGCCACACGCTCGGCCTTTTGAAGGGCCACAGTAGTTTCACCACCGCTCAAAATGACGCAAGGTTTTTGAAACGGCCCTTTGCCCTGCGCCGCTGTACGCGCCAGCGCAGCGTGTACCTTGCCCACTTCGCGCGACTCGCCTTCTAGCTCGTCACTCAGCACATAGGCGTTCAGGCCTGCGGCACGGGCCAACTCGGCAGCGGCGTCGAGCGACTGCTGAGGCGTGGCAATCAAATGCACGGGCTGCGTGGCCCAGTCGGCATTGGGCTTGGGTGTTTCGAGTGAGCCCACTTTGAGCGCAACCTCAATGGCAGCAGGCACTGCGATCTTGTAGCGTTGCAAGATGGCCCATGCATCGGCACAGGTCGTCACGTCGGGCACGGTGGGACCACTGGCAATGACCGAGGGGTCGTCGCCTGGCACATCACTGATGGTGAGTGTGACCACCTGCGCGGGCGCACACGCAGCGGCCAAGCGACCACCTTTGATGCGCGAGAGGTGCTTGCGCACACAGTTCATTTCGCCAATGCCTGCGCCGCTGTTGAGCAAGTCGCGATTGATGCGCTGTTTGTCTGCCAGCGTCAAACCATCGGCGGGCAAGGTCAGCAAGGCAGAGCCGCCGCCAGAAATCAAACACAGCACCAAGTCGTCAGCGGTCAACCCTTGGGTCAACGCCAAGATGCGCTCGGCAGCCGCGAGGCCAGCCGCATCTGGCACAGGGTGCGAAGCCTCGACCACTTCAATACGCTCGGGCACACCCGCAGGGCGCGGCGGTGTGTGGCCATAGCGCGTGACCACAAGACCCGACAAAGCTTTGTCGGCAGGCCACAGTGCCTCAACGGCTTGCGCCATCGCGCCACCCGCTTTGCCCGCGCCCAGTACCACGGTGCGGCCTTTCGGTGGAGTGGGTAAATAGGCCGCGGTGTTGTGCAGCGGCAAGGCGCGTTTGACGGCGGCTTGGTACAGCGCGGCTAAAAACTCGTTGGGATGAATAGCGGGATTGGGGGTGTTTGGGCTTGCTTCTTGCATTGTCAAATTGTGCCGTGCTCTGAACGGTCGCGTCCCTGTGGAAACCGCTTGGGCAGCCCATTTAAAATCACATCGACAAAGGTTAAAGTTTGCGCCATGACCACCCTGCTCATCCACCGCGCCCGCTGCATCGCCACACAAGACGATGCGAACACCGAACTCAAAGACGCCTCGCTGCTGCTCAACGATGGCCGCATAGAGCGCATCATTCCTGCTGACGAAAACATCGATGAACTGCTCAAACAAGTGGACGAGGTGATTGATGCGCGTCGCCACGTGGTGGTGCCCGGCCTGATCAACACCCACCACCACATGGTGCAAAGCCTCACGCGTGCCGTGCCGCAGGTGCAAAACGCCGAGCTGTTCAGCTGGCTCAAAGGGCTGTACCCCATTTGGGCGGGCCTCACGCCTGAGATGGTGTTGGTGTCTAACCAAGTGGCCATGGCCGAGCTGTTGCTCAGCGGCTGCACCACCAGCAGCGACCACTTGTACATCTACCCCAACGGCGTGCGACTGGACGACAGCATTGAAGCCGCGCACACCATTGGCATGCGCTTCACGGCCACACGTGGCAGCATGAGCGTGGGCGAGAGCCAAGGCGGCCTGCCGCCCGACCGCGTGGTGGAAAAAGAAGCCTTCATCCTCAAAGAAACCCAACGCCTGATTGAGACCTACCACGACGCCAGCTTTGGCGCGATGACGCATGTGGCCGTGGCCCCCTGCTCGCCCTTTAGTGTGAGCCAAGACCTCATGCGCGAAGCCGCCAAACTCGCCCGCGCCCACAAGGTGCGCCTGCACACGCACTTGGCCGAGAACGACCACGACATTGCGTACACGAAAGAAAAATTCAACTGCACGCCCGCGCAATACGCCGAAGATTTAGGCTGGGTCGGTCACGACGTGTGGCATGCCCACTGCGTCAAGCTCGACGACGAAGGCACGTATTTGTTTGCACACACGCGCACGGGCATTGCCCACTGCCCGTGCAGCAACATGCGCTTGGCCAGCGGCATCTTGCCCCTGCGCAAAATGCTCGACGCCGGTGTGCCCATTGGCCTAGGCGTCGACGGCAGCGCCAGCAACGACGCAGCCCACCTGCTGAACGAAGCACGCCAAGCCATGCTGCTGACACGCGTGGGCCGCGCGCTGGAAGCTCCGAGGGTGCAAGACGGACGCACCGTGTTTGGCTGTGACCTTGGCCCTTCCGACATGACACCCCGCGACGCCCTGCGCCTGGCCACACGCGGCGGCGCCCAAGTGCTGGGCCGCGCCCACGAGCTGGGGCAAATCAAAGCGGGGTATTGCGCGGACATCGCGATGTTTCGCACCGACACCCTCAGCATGGCGGGCGGTGCCGTGCACGACCCCGTGGGTGCGCTGCTGCTGTGCGCGAGCGACAACGCGGACTACGTCGTAGTGAATGGCCGCGTGGTGGTACGCCAAGGTGAGATTGCCACGGTGGATATGGGGCCGCTGATCGAGCGGCATAACCAACTGGCGATGCAGTTGGCGTTAGCCGCGTAATAAAAGGTCTTCGCTCAAACCTCTTGCCCCATCACCCAGTTGGGAACGCAGGTGACGATTTCAGGAAAAATCGTGATCAGGACAATGGCCAAGACCATGCAACCGAAAAATGGCAGCGTCATGCGCGCGATTCGGTTGCTATCGATGCCTGTCATGTTTTGCAACACAAACAAGTTAAAGCCGACAGGCGGTGTGATCTCTGCAATTTCAATCAGCATGATGATGAAGATGCCAAACCACACCAAATCAAAACCTGCTTTTTGAATCATGGGCAGCACAACAGCACTGGTCAGCACAATCATCGAAATGCCATCTAAAGCGGTACCCAGCACGAGATAAATCAAGACCAAGACGGCGATCAAACCGAAGGGTGAAAGATCAAGACTTTGCACAAATTCGGCCAATTCACGCGGTATACCAGTGAAGGCCATTGTTTTGGTGAGAAACGCTGCACCAGCCAAAATGAACATGATCATGCAGCTGATACGCGTGGCACCTGCCAGCCCCGCCCAAAAATTCTGCCAATTCAGGCTTCGTCCAGCAGCGGCAATTGCAAGTGATCCCACAACGCCCCAAGCGGCGCATTCGGTCGCCGTAGCCAATCCACTCACCAGCACCCAAACAATAAAGACGATGAGTAAGCCGCAGGGAATGAGGCTACCTGAGCGACGGAGTTTTTCAACAAATGTTGTGGGGGCCTCAGGAGGAGGAATGCGATCGGGGTTTCTAAGACTCCACCATGCGATGTAACCAGAGAACAGTCCCATCAGCAAAAAACCTGGCAAGAAACCTGCCAAGAACAAGCGGATCACGCTGGCATCCGCGGCCACGGCATAAACCACCATCGTGATGGATGGAGGAATCAAAATTCCAAGGCCACCAGCCGCAGCCAACGAACCCAGCGCGAGTCCTTTGTCATAGCCGCGTCGCTCTAACTCAGGTAGTGCAACTTTGGCAATCGTGGCGCAGGTTGCCGCCGACGAGCCAGAAACAGAACCAAAAATGCCACAACCCAAAATTGTGGTGTGCATCAAGCGTCCAGGCACTCGGTTCAACCATGGTGCTAAGCCATCAAACATCTGCTCAGACAACCGCGTGCGATACAGAATTTCACCCATCCAGATGAATAACGGCAACGCGGCAAGTTCCCAACTCGCTGTGGTTTCCCAAAAAGCTGTGAAAAGGTTCATGCCGGGTTCTGTGTGGGTAAAGAAAGCTTGGCCCACCCAGCCAACAATCGCCAATGTCATGGCAATCCAAACACCTCCGCTCAACATCAAAAGCATCAACAACAACAAAAATCCACCAATTTCAAGCAAGCTCATCACAACTCCTCGGAAAAGTCACCACGTGCATGACGCTCTTCCACACGAACCACGTAGCTAGGTTTACCACCGCGCAACACGCAGACACACTCATCCAACACGGCCACAAACAAAATGGCGGCGCCAATCACAAAACTCAGTTGTGGAATCCATAGCGGAATCGCAACCATATTGCCTGCAATGTCGTTGAACTCCCAGCTCTGATAGGTGAAGCGCGCAGCCCAGAAACTGAGATAAAAAATGGCCACGCTCGCCGTTGCCAAAGAAGTGACTTCAAGCCAGTGCCTAAGTCGTGGTGATACTTTTTCAAGCAACAAGGTCACTCGTACAAAGTCACCATTTCTAAAGCTGTAGGCCATGCCAAAGAAGGCTGCTGCCGCACACAACCATGACACGACGTCATTGATCCAAGAGACCCGCCAATCAAGGCTTCGGCCCATCGATGCGCCAACCATGAGTACCAAGATGACCAGGACACAAAGAGAGGAGATGACGCCTCCCAGTGCATACAGACCATCAAGACTGCGCCGCAGACCCGATGGTTTTGTAATGTTTGAGCTCTCCATGATCAGTGCTTGTAATTTGTCAATAGCGCTTGACCATCAGCGCCCGATTTCTCCAACCACTCGGTGAGCATGGTGTCGCCTACTTTTTTCATGTCTGATTTGAGCTGAGCTGATGGCTCAAGGACTTGCATGCCATTGGCCTTCAGTTTGATTTTCGATTCGGCATCCACGCGCTTGCTAGCGGCCAGACCACGCGTTTCTGCTGCAGCTGCCGCAGTCATCACGGACGCTTGGCTTGGTTTATCCAAGGCATCAAATGCTTTGCGGTTCACGATGACCATGTTCTTAGGAAGCCAAGCTTGTACGTCGTAGTAATACTTGAGGTGCTCGTAAAGTTTGCTGTCAACACCTGTGGCACCAGAAGTCATGGTCGCTTCGACCACGCCCGTCGCCAATGCTTGAGAAAGTTCTGCTGCTTGAACCGTCACAGGCTGCGCCTTCACCAAATCAGCGATACGGGCTGTAGCTGGGCTATATGCGCGCCACTTGACGCTCTTGAGATCAGCCGCAGAGGCAATGGGCTTTTTCGTGAAAATACCTTGAGGTGGCCACGCCACAGCGTAGAGGTAAACCAAGCCCTGGTCAGCCAACTTCTTTTCAACCATCGGGCGTTGAGTCACTTGCAGCTTGATTGATTCATCGTAACTGTCGGCCAAAAATGGTAAGCCATCCGCACCGTAGATCTGCCATTCGTTTTGCAAACTGGCTTGAATCACCTCGCCAGCTTGGGCCTGCCCACCTTGGACTGCACGCTTGATTTCTGTTGCCTTGAACAAAGAGGCGTTCGAATGCACAGTGATCTTGAGCTTGCCAGCCGTCGCCTTTTCCACATCACTCGCAAACTGCATCAAGTTTTCAGAATGAAAGTTATTCGCAGGATAGGCGGAAGCTAAATCCCATTTGGTCTGGGCCTGAACCAGTCCAACGGTGAGACAACTTGCTAGACCCAAGGCAGCGAGAGAAAGATACTTGCGCTTCATGAAACTTCTCCAATCAGTTATTAAGTTATGACAGATTGAATTTACCTTTTTATCAACGATTCATCATAGGTATATTCTCTAATCGTTGACAATTTGTCGACAATTTGATTTTATGATTACCAAAACCGCACAACTAGCAACTAAATGAAGGGGATGCATGGCCAAGAAACCGAACACCGAAGAACGCACAAGCGTGCCAATCGTCTCATCGTCACATTTGGTGTCTCCTAGAAGTGCCGAGATGAGTGAGTTTGAATTTGGCTTGATCGTCGCGGGAAACGCTTTCAACCGTTGGATCATCCACTGCATGTCGGCCACTGGATTGAAAGATCTCACGCCGCTGGATGTCCTTGTGCTCCACCATGTTTCACACAGAGCACGGGACAAACGTTTGTCGGACATCTGCTTCATCATGAACATCGAAGACACGCACCTCATCAACTACTCTCTCAAAAAACTACAGGGGATGGGCGTGGTGGCTTCACGCAAGAGTGGGAAAGAAGTGACCTACTCTTTAACCGAGCTTGGCAACGACTATGTGCAGCGCTATCGCGAAATTCGTGAAAGTTGCCTCATCAACGCATTGAAAGCAGATGAGGGCCTCAATCGCGACATTGGCGAGTTAGCCAGATTGCTGCGTGTTCTGTCCGGTGTTTACGACCAAGCAGCTCGTTCTGCGGCGTCGTTGTAACCAAAACCAATGCGGCTCATGACGATACGACTTTTGGCGCTTGGCGACAGTGCATGGACTGTGGAGTTCGGTGTGAGCATCAGCACCGAACTGAACGCGCAGGTGATGGCCTTCGCCCAGAGAATCGCACAAGCGCGCATCCATGAGCCGCTGTTTGCCGCGATCACTGATGTGGTCCCGACATTTCGCTCTCTCACTGTGCACTTCGCGCCCCAAACGACGGATGCGGATGCACTCGCAACAGCGCTATCAGCGTTGGCGCAACACAGTCCGCGACATACGATTGTGGGCAAATATTGGCACCTACCCGCCTGTTTCGACCCGAACTTTGCCCCCGACTTATCGGCTTGGGCAAAGGCAAAAAATCTCAGCGAAGATCAACTGATTCAACGCGTGTTGAGTACCCAATTTCGTGTTTACATGATTGGTTTTTTGCCTGGATTTCCCTACATGGGCGGCCTGCCACCTGAACTGTCCATGCCGCGACTGGCCAGTCCACGCCAACGCGTACCCGCCAACTCTATTGCGATAGCAGGCGAGATGTGTGCGGTCTACCCTTGGGAAAGCCCAGGCGGCTGGAACTTGATCGGCAAAACACCTGTTCAGCTGTTTGATCCACGCAAGATAGATCAGCCCGCCATGCTGAGTGCAGGCGACATGGTGACTTGGTATCCGATTGACACGATGGCATACGAACACCTTCGCGAGCTATGTGGCAACGGTGATCTATCGCGCGAAGCATTTCTTTACACGGAAGCCCCCAAATGACCCAGTCGTCTGAAGGCATGATCGAGATTGTGCAACCGGGTATTGGCACCACCATTCAAGACCGCGGACGAACTGGCTACCGCCACGAAGGCATCCCTTTGTCGGGTTGGTTGGATGCCCCCTTGGCCGAAGCTGCCAATGCATTGGTAGGCAATGCTGGCGGCGAAGCCATTTTTGAATTGCGAGGCATGGGTACTGAACTGCGCGTCAAGTCAGGCCCCATACGCATCGCATTGACAGGATCCATTGCCGCGAAACGGTTAACACAAGACGAAATACTCACGTCGTTACCGGCTTGGCAAAGCGCCACTTTACAAACCGGCGACAGACTGACATTAGGAATGGCCGAAACAGGTTGCGCTTATCTGGCCGTGGCTAATGGTCTACAACTCCCCGCACAGTTAGGCAGTCGATCAAGCTATTGGCGCGCAGGGATAGAAGGCTTATTAGGGCGCGCATTTCGTCCAGGTGATGTACTGCCTTGCCGTACATGCACGGCATCTGACGTTCTTGAATGGCGTAGCCCTGAGCCATGGACACATCAGCTGGGCCCCATACGGGTCATTCTGGGGCCACAACAAGATCATTTCCTGCAGGCGTCGATGGACTTGTTCCAAAACGAAAAATGGGAAGCAACTGCTGAACAAGATCGCATGGGTCTGCGACTGCGCGGTACAGCATTAACCCACATCAGCACGCATGCAACTGACATCGTGTCTGATGCTGTGACACCGGGTGCAATTCAAGTGCCTGCTAATGGACAACCGATTGTGTTGTTAGCAGATAGCCAGACCGTCGGGGGCTATCCAAAAATCGCGACCGTGATTCAAGCGGATTTGCCCAAGCTCGCCCATTTGAAACCGGGTTCTCGATTGCGCTTTCAAAGCGTGACGGTAGATCAAGCAAGGCAAGCTCTTCACGAACAACGTGAAGCGTGGACTCAGTGGCTGGCGACACGAGAATCATTTCTACCGCCTGGCTTCATTGATGAACAGGCGCTCTACAACAGCAACCTGGTGAGCGGCATGGTGCGTGCAGAATTTTGATTGGAATCATCACTATGACAACACAACGTATTAACCTCAATGCCGACTTGGGCGAAAGCTTTGGCGCTTGGAAAATGGGCGACGATGCATCGCTGCTTCAAATCGTCACAAGCGCTAACGTCGCCTGCGGTTTTCATGCTGGCGACCCTATCGTCATGCAAGAGACTGTCCGCTACGCAATCGCTCAAGGCGTGAGCATTGGTGCACATCCCTCCTACCCTGACCTGCAAGGTTTTGGAAGACGCGTAATGCAGATGTCTGCCAAGGATTTAGAAGCGACCCTGCTCTATCAAATCGGTGCTTTGCAAGCGATTGCTGCAGCGGAAGGTGGGCGCGTCACCCATGTCAAACCACATGGGGCTTTGCATAATGTGGCATGCGCGGATGCAGCGGTGGCCTCCACAGTGGTGAACACCTTACGCAAGTTAGACCCCTCCATGATTTTGCTTGCCCCAGCCTACTCCATCCTCGCAGAAGCAGCGCAAGAAGCTGGTCAACCTGTTCGCTATGAAGTATTCGCGGATCGAACCTACCTAGATGACGGTCAACTCACCCCACGCTCCCGCGAGGGATCCGTGATTCACGACAGCCAAGCGTGCGTAGAGCACGTGCTGCGGATGCTCCGCGCAAATGCCATCGTGACAGCCAATGGTCTTCATCTGCCATGTCGTATCGACAGCATCTGTGTGCACGGTGATGGACCTGAGGCGGTTCCGACAGCAAAAGCTATCCGATTGGCACTTGAAGTGCTGGGCTATGCCCTTGAACCACTTCATCATTGGCGGATTCAAGGACGAAGTGCAACACGCTTTAACGAGGCATGGAATACCTCGTGAGGTGTCTTGAATCCTAGTCGCTTTCTGGGGCGGTGATTCAATCGGTTTTCAATCATAGTCAATTCCTCATCCGTCACGGTTT
>NZ_JAVKLW010000077.1:0-12720 GCF_031538885.1 Limnohabitans sp. | reverse complement strand
GTACATTGGGCAACTTCGACTTGGCGGTTAAAGCGGCCATGATGCTCTCGCATCCTCAGCCACCTATAACCAGTTCATCTTTGTTGCACTTCGTCCTTGAATCCGCCTAGCAATAAAAATGCCCCCCAATTTGACATAGGTCTGTCACAGGGATAATGCATCTTTCGCGGCGAAAGTCCTTTTTTTGATGTGAGATTTTTTTGCAAAACACCCACTCCTCTCAATTGGTACAACGCAGTTTGCAAAGTGTGTGGCATCCATGCACCCAAATGCAGCATCACGAAACGGTGCCCTTGGTTGCCGTCAAGCGTGGCCAAGGTGCTTGGCTCTATGACGTGGACAACCGCCGCTACCTAGACGCCGTCAGCTCGTGGTGGGTGAACTTGTTTGGTCACACCAACCCTCGCATCAACGCAGCACTCAAAGACCAACTCGACACCCTCGAGCATGCGATGCTCGCGGGCTTCACCCATGAGCCCGTTGTCGAACTGTCTGAAAAACTAAGCGCACTCACCGAGGGTGTTCTGGGCCACTGCTTTTACGCGTCTGACGGTGCCTCTGCCGTAGAAATCGCGCTGAAGATGAGCTTTCACTCGTGGCGCAACCAAGGCCTACTTCGCAAGCAAGAGTTTGTCTGCCTCAAAGGCGGCTATCACGGCGAAACTGTCGGTGCGTTGGCGGTAACGGATGTCGCCGTGTTTCGTGATGCGTATGACGCGCTACTCAAATCCACGCATTGCATCATGTCGCCCGATGCGCGACTGGCCTTCGATGGCGAGACAGCCGAAGACCAAGCACGTCGCGCTGCACACGAACTCGAACTCTTGCTGCAAGAACGTGCTGACCACATCAGCGCCGTGATTGTCGAGCCATTGGTTCAATGCGCCAGTGGCATGGCCATGCACAGCCCCTTGTATTTACAACGGGTCCGTGCGCTGTGCGACCAACACAACGTGCACATGATTGCAGATGAAATCGCCGTGGGCTGCGGTCGTACCGGCACTTTCTTTGCCTGCGAACAGGCCAAAATTTGGCCCGACTTTGTATGCCTCTCCAAAGGCATCAGCGGCGGCTATTTGCCCTTGTCTTTGGTAATGACGCGCGACAACATTTACCAAAGCTTCTACAGCGACAGTGTTGCGCGCGGCTTCTTGCATTCGCACTCCTACACAGGCAACCCACTGGCATGCCGTGCGGCATTGGCCACATTGGCGATTTTTGAAGAGGACGATGTCCTGGCTCAAAACAAGCTGCGTGCCCAGCACATGACCACTGCACTCACACCGCTGGCACAACACCCCCAGGTCAAGCACTTTCGGCAGCAAGGCATGATTTGGGCGTTTGATGCACAGGTCAACGATCCCGCCAAAGCCGCCACGTTTGCACGCCGCTTCTCCAGTCGTGCCTTGGCACATGAGTTGCTCATTCGTCCGATTGGTTGCACTGTTTATGTAATGCCTCCCTACATCTTGACCCATGACGAGATGGATTTGCTGACCACGCGTTTGCACACGGTCTTTGAAGAAGTGATTCACGAATGACGCACGCACTGTTCCAAACGCTGTCGGCCAAGCTGGCGGATATTGATACGCAAAACCTGCGACGCAAACGCTTAACCACAGAGACACCGTGTCAGCCCCACTTGGTGGTACGAGCACAACCCATACTGGCCTTCAATAGCAACGACTATCTGGGTCTAGCCGCACATCCACAGGTGGTCGAAGCGTTCAAAGAAGGCGCATCGTTGTACGGCGTCGGTAGCGGCGCATCACACCTCATCAGCGGCCACTCGCAAGCGCATGCGCGCTTAGAAGAAAAGCTTGCCGCCATGCTCTCGCCCTACCTTGAGTCTGCACGGGCACTTTACTTTTGTACGGGCTATATGGCCAACCTTGGCATCTTGAGTGCCCTCGCCGATAGCGCACAAGGCGACATCACGGTATTTTCAGAGTCACTCAACCATGCCTCCTTGATTGACGGGATACGTCTTTCGCGCAGCGCCATTGCGCTTTACCCACACTGCGACACACAGGCTTTGGGTGAGGCACTCACAGCCTGTACCAGCAACACCAAAGTGGTGGTCACGGATAGTGTCTTCAGCATGGATGGGGACATTGCCCCCGTGCGTGAGTTGTTGGCCCTGTGCGAACAGCATGACGCATGGCTGGTGGTCGACGATGCCCACGGCTTTGGCGTTCTCGGCGAGACAGGTTGCGGCATCTTGGCGCAGCTCCAACTGCGCTCGCATCGCCTGATCTACATGGGAACGCTGGGAAAAGCCGCAGGCGTAGGCGGGGCCTTCGTGGCCGCACATGACACCTTCATTGACTGGATGGTGCAACGCTCACGTCCGTACATTTACACCACAGCTGCACCACCTGCATTGGCCCATGCGCTGCTGACCAGCCTGCGAATTATTTTGAGCGAGGAAGGCCAAGCACGTCGTGCCCATCTGCAAGAACTCATTCAACAGCTCGCCACTTCACCCATCCCTGCCAACTGGTCGCGCTTGCCATCGAGCACAGCGATTCAACCCATCGTCATTGGCAGCAATGCCGATGTGCTCAAAGCCTCGGCGGCGTTACAAGCGCAAGGGCTTTGGGTGACGGCCATCCGTGCGCCCACCGTGCCCGCAGGCACGGCACGTTTGCGCATCACGCTCTCTGCGGCACACACCACCGCCGATGTCGCGCAACTCATCCACGCGCTCAGGAGTTTGGCGTGAACCATCCATTACCCACAGGCAACTTCTCCTGCTTTGTCACAGGTACCGACACTGAAATTGGCAAAACACTGGTCAGTGCCGCGCTGCTGTATATCTTGGTACAACGCGGCGTCCAAGTCGCGGCCATGAAGCCCGTGGCAGCGGGCGCTGAGTGGCGCAACGGAGCTTGGCACAACGACGACGCCGACATGCTCGCCCACAGTGCCAATGTGCCCTTGCCCCCCACACTCACCACACCCTACTTGCTGCGTACACCTGCCGCCCCTCACATTGCAGCGGCCATCGACAAGGTGGTGATAGACCCTGCCCACATCCAACAGTGTTTCAACCACGTTCGCACCCAGTGCGAAGCTGTCATCGTCGAAGGCGTGGGTGGATTTCGTGTGCCATTGACCGACCACTTCGACACGGCGGACTTGGCGCAACAGCTGGCATTGCCTGTCATCTTGGTGGCGGGCTTGCGCTTGGGCTGTATCAGCCAAGCCTTGCTGACGGTCGAGGCCATACAAGTACGAGGACTCCAGCTCATGGGCTGGGTTGCCAATACCGTAGACCCCCACATGGGCCATGTCGCAGCCAACCTACAAGCATTGGCGCAACGCATCCCTGCGCCATTGCTAGGTCATATTCCAAGACTGCTTGAACCCAGCGCATCAGTTGCTGCTTCGTTCATCGGCACGCAAGACCACACCGCTTCAAACGATGCCTAACATCTCGTTACGCCAGATCAAGCAGCGCCAAGTTCTGCAAGCGCTCGCCAGCGCTACCGTCAGCGCCTTCGATGTGGCACTGGCCCGTTCAGCCGATCCATTTTCCAGCAAATCCATCACCCCCACTGCACCCTGGCCTGCTGGCGGTGGCAGTGATGCGGTGATGCGTGCATTTGCCGAAAGCGCCAGTCGCATTTTGGGCGTACCAGTCATCGGGGAAAACAAGCCTGGTGCGGATGGGACATTGGGCGCAACGGCCATGGTCAATGCCAAGCCTGACGGCTAGACCTTGACGAGGAGGTTGGCTTTGAAGCGGCCATCGGCAAAAAAGGCATCGTTCACCGCCTGTGGGTTAAACCCCGACATCGCACCACAGTCCAAACTCAAGGCACGTGCAGCCAAGATGAGGTAGGCCCCTTGCATGCTGCTGTTACGCGCTGCGGTCGCATCGGACACTGGC
This sequence comes from Limnohabitans sp., assembly GCF_031538885.1. GTDB lineage: Bacteria > Pseudomonadota > Gammaproteobacteria > Burkholderiales > Burkholderiaceae_C > Limnohabitans. The sequence goes on along the minus strand of NZ_JAVKLW010000077.1, from coordinate 8,825 downwards.
GTGTCCTTGCAGGCGTGAACCGTGCGCGCTTGGCGAAACAGTTGGTCGAGCGTGACATCGTTGAGGGCGTTGAATGACGTGGGTATTTGCTAGTGAAAAAAATGAATTCTTAAGCGCTGGTTCAAGGCAAAAATATCAGGCGCATCAATAGCGCGAACATCGCCAGACACAGCACGCCCCATCAACTTCGAGGCCGTGGTCAGATGCGGCAACACCGTGCCCCAAAAGTAAACGTGCTCTGCATCTGAAATCAAAAGCGTGGGGAAGTTGTCCACATCAATGTTGTCCAGCACATCGGAATGGTCTTCAATATCCACCCACACAAAGTCGGCATTTTCAGCGTATTGCGCTTGGAGTGTGTGGAACACATGCAGGTATTCATCGCATGTTCGGCACCATGCAGCACAAAAGCAAGCCACGAACAGACGGGGGGGCGTATCAGACATCTCAGCAAGTTGGAAGAGGCCAAGCCTCTTCCAACAGGGAGATCAGCGTTTGGCGTGGCTCAATTGTCGCACCACCCTCTTTCCATAAAAAAGGGACCGTGAGGTCCCTTTTTTGTTTCAGCACAAACCGAATTACTTCAGGTGCTTGCCGATCAAGCCAGCCAACTCAAACATGGTGACTTGAGCTTTGCCAAATACGGCCTTGAGCTTTTCGTCTGCATTGATGTTGCGCTTGTTGACGCTGTCTTGTAGGCCATGTTTTTTGATGTAGGTCCACATTTTGCTGACCACTTCGGTGCGTGGCACAGGCGTGTTACCAATCACTGCAGCCAAAGCGGCGCTTGGTGTGAGAGCCTTCATGAAAGCAGCATTTGGTGTGCGCTTTTTAGCGGGTGCTTTTTTCGCGACTACTTTTTTGACTGGAGCTTTTTTAGCCACAACTTTTTTCGCGGCTACTTTTTTAGCAGGAGCAACTTTCTTGGCTGCAACCTTTTTCGCAGGAGCAGCTTTTTTCGCAGCTATTTTTTTAGCGGGAGCAGCTTTCTTTGCTGTTACTTTTTTAGCCGGAGCTTTTTTTGCAGTTGCCATGGTTGATTTCCTTCTAGAAGTGTTTGTTATCAAGCCCTAGAGATATCGCTCTAAAGCAGTGCGCATGCTAATAGAGAACGCACGTCTTTCCAAGCTAAAAACGACTTTTCCACTGGCGGATGTTGTTTTTTGCGAATGTCCTTTGTCTCACATCGATTCAATGCGCTTCTATTACTCCAGCCCTGTGAAGTTTTAACCCGCATAGCGAACGCGGCGATCTTGGAAATAGCCCATGACTCGCTCAGGGTTTCACCACCCGATCGGTGGATGACTTTGGGTTGGCCATCGACTTGGAAGTCGTGGCTTTGGTCAAATCGACAGAAGTGTCGATTGCCAAGCTTTAAAACTCAGACTATTTTTTTATATGGGGCGGATTCAAGCACGAAGTGCAGCAAAGATAAACTGATTATAGGTGGCTGAGGATGCCAGAGCATCATGGCCGCTTTAACGGGGCGCGTGAGAGGCGCTTACTTCTCGTCACGGTCTGGCGTGCCACTGGGCCAGTCTTTGATGTAGGCCTTGAGCATTTTGTTCTCAAAGTTTTGGCTGTCCACAACTGACTTGGCCACGTCGTAAAAGCTGATGACGCCTTGCAGTTGGCGATTGCCAATGACAGGCATGTAGCGTGCGTGGCTACCCAGCATCATGCGGCGCACATCGTCAATGTCGGTCTCAGGTGTACAAGTGAGGGGATGGTCATCCATCGCGCTGCGCACGGTGAAATCACCCAAAGTGCCGCCGTTGCGACTCAAGGCTTGAATCACCTCTCGGAAGGTCAACAAGCCCACCAAGTCACCATGCTCCATGACCAACAAAGAGCCCATGTCTTTTTCGGCCATGATGCTGACGGCCAAGGCCAGAGGCTCCATTGGATCGATGGTGAACAAGGTGCCGCTGCCTTGGTCCTTGACGCGCAAGATATCGCTGACTTTCATGGTTTGTCTCCTCCAGTGAGGCCTGAAATATAGCCCACAATGACAAAGAAAAATCTGACAAACGCCCCCTGAGGAAACCATGCCTGGCTACAACAACCCCAGTTTTGACACGCTCGCCTTACACGCAGGGGCAGCGCCCGACGCGGCCACTGGCGCACGTGCAGTGCCCATCCACCTTACCACCTCGTTTGTGTTTGAGTCGAGTGAGCATGCGGCTTCGTTGTTCAACCTCGAACGCGCAGGCTATGTGTACAGCCGCATCAGCAATCCCACCAATGCGGTGTTGGAGCAACGTGTGGCGGCACTCGAAGGCGGCATCGGGGCCATCAGCACGGCCAGCGGCCAAGCGGCGCTGCATTTGACGATTGCCACACTCATGGGGGCGGGCTCGCACATCGTGGCCAGCACGGCTTTGTATGGTGGCTCACACAACTTGCTGCACTACACCTTGAGCCGCTTTGGCATGGAGACCACCTTCGTCAAGCCCAACGACATAGACGCGTGGCGCGCCGCGGTGCGCCCCAACACCAAGCTCTTTTTTGGCGAGACCGTGGGCAACCCCGGCTTGGACGTGTTGGACATCCCCACCATTTCTGCCATCGCGCATGAAGCAGGTGTGCCTCTGCTGGTGGACAGCACACTGACCACGCCTTACTTGGTCAAGCCTTTTGAGTTGGGTGCGGATCTGGTGTACCACTCAGCCACCAAATTCCTCAGCGGACATGGCACGGTGATTGGCGGCATCGTGGTGGATGGTGGCAGTTTTGATTGGGAAAGAAGTGGCAAGTTCCCAGAGCTGACGCAACGCTACGAGGGATTTCACAACATGGTGTTCAGTGAAGAAAGTACGGTGGGTGCCTTCTTGCTGCGCGCTCGCCGCGAAGGCTTGCGTGACTTTGGCGCATGCCTCAGTCCGCACAGCGCATGGCTGATTTTGCAGGGCATAGAAACACTCTCGCTGCGCATGGACCGCCACATGGCGAACACGGAAAAAGTGGTGCAGTTCTTGGCCAGTCACCCGATGGTCAGCCGCGTGGGCCATCCCTTGATAGAAAACCACCCTAGCCATGCACTGGCGAATCAGCTGCTGCGCTTTGGCGCACGTGGTGCTGGCTCGGTGTTCAGTTTTGACATCCGAGGCTCACGCGAACAAGGCAAGGCTTTCATTGAGGCCCTGCAAATTTTCAGCCACCTCGCCAACGTGGGAGACTGTCGCAGCTTGGTGATTCACCCTGCCAGCACCACCCACTTCCGCATGGACGACCAAGCTTTGGCAAGCGCGGGGATTGGTGCGGGCACCATCCGCTTGTCCATTGGGCTCGAGAATGCGGATGACTTAATGGCTGATTTGAAACATGCGCTCAAAGTCGCTGAAAAAGCGGGCGGCACATCGCGCCACGTGTGAGGACACAGACCCATGAAGCTCACCCTCCACCCCGCACCCGCACCCGCGTATGAGGCCTATGCCTACACAGGCGGCAAAGCCTTCGAGGCGAACAAACCCACCTTGGTGTTCATCCACGGTGTGCTCCATGACCACAGCGTGTGGATTTTGCAAACACGCTATCTCGCGCACCACGGCTTCAATGTGCTGGCCATTGACTTACCCGGCCACGGCCGCAGCGGGGGCGAGGCCCCCGCCAGCGTGGAAGAGGCCGCGCAGTTCATCGAGGCACTGCTGGATGCAGCAGGCATCCAGCAAGCAGGCTTGGTAGGCCACAGTTGGGGCTCCTTGATTGCGCTTGAAGCGGCGGCACGGTTGAAAGACCGCATCACACACTTGGCTTTGGTGGGCACAGCATTTCCGATGAAGGTCTCACCAGCTTTGATGGAAGCGTCTTTGAACGAGCCGATGAAGGCGCTGCGGATGGTGAACGTGTTTTCGCGCGCCACATTGGCAGCACCCCCGTCAGCACTGGGGCCTGGCACTTGGGTTTATGGAGCCTCCATGGCGCTGGGTCGTCGCGTCTTGGCCAGCAACCCGCAGGTGGATCTGTTTCACCGCGGCTTTGTGGCATGCGACCGCTATGCCAACGGTTTAGAAGCCATGGCAGCCATCACCTGCCCTGTGCTGTTGGTGCTGGGCGAGCGTGACCAAATGACACCGCTCCGTGCCGCACAAACATTGATCGCGCAAGCCAACGCCAGCGGCAAAACATGCCATGTGGTGATCGTGCCGATGGGGCATCACCAGATGAGCGAATCGCCAGAGGAAACTTTGAAGGCATTGACCACGTTTTTAAGCGCAAGCACTTAAAGGTGCGGTAACGGTGACCCCCACAGCATGCCGACGTGCGGCCCAGTCACAACACATCGCGCAAGCGCAAGTCCTGCCACTTCATCCACAGGCCTTCCGCTTCAGGGCTGCGCACCAACAATAATCGCTCCATCAACGGCGCTAGCGGCGTGTGCAACGGGTCGGCCAGCATCACATAGCGCGCTTCTTTCACATGGGTTTGGCGTGCATCCACCGATTCGCTCAGGCGCGCAATCCAATCGAGATCGACCAAAGCCGCCAGCACGTCTTCGATTTGCAGCGGGTCGAGTGCCAAGTCTTCACACAAGGTACTTAGGCTCGCACCATGCTCGTCGGTATTGCGGGCCATTTGCAAGCGTTGCAATACCTCTAAGGCCAACTGAAAACGCCAGCCTACGCTGCGGCCATCTCGGGAGATACCGCCTAACAAGCTCGGCAAGTTGGCTACCAAGACTGCGCCGATCAACACAATCGACCATGCCAAATAAATCCACACCAACAAAATTGGCACCGTGGCAAATGCGCCGTAGACCACCGAATAGGCGGGCATCTGACCAAAGTAATAGGCCAACACTTTGCGCGCAACTTCGGTCGCGGCGGCTACCCACACACCGCCTAGCAAAGCATGCGTCCAACGCACTTGGGTATAAGGCACAAAGCGGTAAAGCGCACTCACCGCCCAAGCCAACAACAAAAACTCCAACGTACTGAAGAGCCAACGCAAGTTGCCAAACGAGTCAGGCACCACGCCGCGCGAGACCGCCACGAACTGCGACATCATGACCAAACTGGCCCCCATCAACAAGGGTCCTAAGGTGATGGCCGTCCAATACAACAACATGCTGTGGGCCAACGGCCTGCGCTTGCGCACACGCCAAATGGCGTTGAGCGTGCGGTCAATGGTGAACACCAAGGCCAACGCCGACAGCAACAATGCAGTGACACCCACCACGCCTAAGCGACTGGCCTTGCTGGCAAACAAAGTCAAGTAACCAAGCACTTGACGCGAAATATTGTCTGGCACCAAGCTCTCCACCAAGCGTTTTTGCAACACGATTTGGAAGTCGCCAAACACGGGAAATGCGGTGAAGACGGCCAGCGCCACCGTCACCATTGGCACCAAGGCGATGGTGGTGGTGAAGGTCAAACTGCCTGCCGTTTGGCCCAGCCGGTCCTCGCGAAAACGCTGACGCAACGTACGTGCGGTGTTGCGCCAAGGGAATCGGGCGAAGCGTTCAAAGAAATCTTGAAGTTGCGTTACATTCATAAGCTGGATCATCTCACTTTCTATGCACGACTCCTCCCTCGCCCCCCAAGAAAATTCTCTGCGCCATGTCACGCTCACTCGTCTGTTGGCAGTGAGTGGTTTGATGGGACTTATCGTGCTTGGTTTGGTGTGGGAGCTGTGGCTGGCCCCCCTGCGCCCAGGCGGCACCTTGTTGGCCCTCAAGGTGTTGCCCCTGTGCTTTGCGCTGACGGGGCTGTTGAAGAACCGCATGTACACCTACCGCTGGCTCAGTCTGCTGATCTGGTTGTATTTCACCGAGGGGGTGGTCCGCGCTTGGGGGGATGCGTCGCCAAGCAACTATTTCGCTTTTGCTGAAGTGCTGTTGTGCGTGGTGCTGTTTGTCGCGTGTGCTTTGCATGTGCGCCTGCGTTTGAAGTACGCCAAAGAACACCCGTTGCCAGCAACCGTCACGCTGTAAAGCAGCCCATGCCCAGCAACACCTCGCTTGATCTATTAAGCACGCTGCGCGGGTTGCTGGGCGAGGTCCATGTCTTGACCGAGGGTGACTTATCGGCCTACGAGCAAGACTGGCGCAAACGCACACGCGGCAAAGCCTTGGCGGTGGTGCGCCCCAGCACGATCCAACAAGTCACCGAGGTGGTGAAAGCCTGCGCACAAGCCGGTGTGAGCATCGTTCCGCAAGGCGGTAACACAGGCTTGGTAGTAGGTGGCATCCCCGACGCCACAGGCACGCAAGTGCTGCTGAGTTTGCGGCGCATGAGTGGGGTGCGAAGCCTCGACGCTGACAACCTCACCATCACGGTGGAAGCAGGCTGTGTGTTGCAACACCTGCAACAAATGGCCGAGCAAGCAGGCTTTTTATTCCCTTTGAGTTTGGGAGCCGAAGGCAGCTGCACGATTGGCGGTAACTTGGCCACCAATGCAGGCGGGACGCAGGTGCTGCGCTACGGTAACGTACGCGATCTTTGCTTGGGCCTTGAGGTGGTCACGGCACAAGGTGAGGTGATGCACGGCTTGAGTGGTTTACGCAAAGACAACACGGGCTACGACTTGCGCCATTTGATGATCGGCAGCGAAGGGACCTTGGGCATCATCACCGCCGCCACCATAAAGCTCTACCCCTTGCCCGCTGCACAACTCACCGCGTGGGCTGCTGTGCCCTCGGTGGCTCACGCGGTCAAGCTGTTGGGCTTGGCACAGCAACATTTGGGTGCGGGACTGACTGGCTTTGAAATGATGGGGCAGTTCGCACTTCGCTTAGTTGACAAACATTACCCACAATTGCGCGTGCCCTTATGGCAAGACACGCCTTATTGCGTGCTGCTGGAGAACTCGGATTGCGAGTCAGAGGCCCATGCACGCGAACGCTTGGAGAAGTTGCTAGAAATCGCCTTGGAAGCTGGCTGCGTGAGCGATGCGGTCGTAGCAGAAAGCTTGGGACAAGCACGCAAGCTGTGGCACATTCGCGAAAGCATCACCCTCGCACAAGCCGAAGAAGGCTTGAACATCAAGCACGACATCTCGGTACCGATCTCGGCCATCCCTCACTTTGTCGAAAGCACCGATGCCTTGTTGGCGCGCGAAGTTGCCGGTGTGCGTTTGGTCAACTTTGGTCATTTGGGCGATGGCAATTTGCACTACAACGTGCAAGCACCCGAAGGCTGTGACACCTCCGCTTTTTTACGTGACTACGAAGCCCGAGTGAATCGCTTGGTCTATGAGTCGGTGAAGCAGTTTGGCGGCTCCATTTCAGCCGAACATGGCGTGGGCAGCATGAAAGTCCACAGCCTGCCCCACTACAAAGATCCCGTGGCATTGGCGATGATGCGATGCATCAAGCATGCGCTAGACCCTCAGGGCTTACTCAACCCGGGACGCGTCGTGGATTGAGGCGAGGTGTGCAGGCGGGGGCATGTCCACCCGATCAGCATGTCAATCAACTCAGGCAAGGTGTTGGCGGTCATTTTTTCCATCACCCGCGCACGATGCAGTTTGCATGGCTTGCGCGGTGAAGGGCCACAATCTGAACCAAGGTATTGACATCTGCTTCGGCGTCGTCAACGTAATGTTTGGGTTCTGAGTAACCACCAGATGCTATATTTGCCCTCTTATTTAAAATGAAAATGAAATTTACCATCGCATCGCTATCAGGCAGCGTCAATACGTTTGGTGGCATATAAAACTTTAATCTTATTCGCTATGCATGATCCCTGCATTTAAACTTCATAGAATTTTTTACCTAGATAGTCCATTTTTATGCGTCCCATCCGCCGTCAGTACGAAGACTTCATGCGCCATGTCAACACCCACGGCGTTGCCAAGACCGATCGCACTGGCACGGGCACATACAGCGTGTTTGGCTACCAAATGCGTTTTGACTTGAATGAAGGTTTTCCACTCGTCACCACAAAAAAAGTTCATCTGCGCTCCATCATTCAAGAGCTGCTTTGGTTCTTGACGGGTTCTAGCAATAACAACTGGCTCAAAGAGCGTGGCGTTTCGATTTGGGACGAATGGGCGAGTGAAGAGGGTGACCTGGGCCCCGTCTATGGCGTGCAATGGCGAAGCTGGCCTACGCCTGATGGCGGCCATATTGACCAAATTGCAGACGTCATCCAAACCCTGAAGACCAACCCCGATTCACGCCGCATCATCGTCAGTGCATGGAACGTGGCTGAGCTCAACAAAATGGCACTGATGCCCTGCCATGCGTTCTTCCAGTTCTACGTCGCCCCTGCCCAAAACGCAGGCGAACGGGGCCGCTTGAGCTGCCAGTTGTATCAACGCAGTGCGGATATTTTCTTAGGCGTACCATTCAACATCGCGAGCTATGCCCTGCTGACCCACATGGTGGCCCAGCAATGTGACTTGGATGTGGGGGACTTCATATGGACAGGTGGCGACTGCCATATTTACAGCAATCACCATGAGCAAGTGGCCTTGCAACTCAGCCGCGTCCCCTTCGCCTACCCGACCCTTCATATCAAGCGCAAACCAGATTCCATCTTCGATTACCAGTTTGAAGACTTCGAGGTGCTGGACTACCAATGCCACGCTGCCATCAAAGCGCCAGTTGCGGTTTAACCCATATTTCTGCTGTCTGGCACGTTATTGCGGATGGTCTTGGAGCAGACTTGGCCCAGCGTATTGAGCAATTCGTTCTGACTCCATCTTCATTGAATTTTGCACTATTGCATTCACATCGCAATCAGCTAGGGAACATCTGCATAACCTTCTTGTAAACCCTGACAGCGTGAACGCCATAGACTGCGTTGAATACACATGAAACAAACCAGCCTATCGATCAGCGGCTTTGAGCTGCAAAGTAAACGCACACGTCGACGAGAGTT
>NZ_JAVKLW010000076.1:0-21854 GCF_031538885.1 Limnohabitans sp. | reverse complement strand
CGTGTTTCAGCGCGTCATGTCGGCCAACAGCATCAAGGCCGCCACGCATGGCCCCGTGATTGGTGGTGTGTGCTACATCTTGTTTGCGTTTGTGCCCATGTTCTTGGTGGTGAGCGCCATGCTCATCATGCCCGAGCAAGCAGCGGCGCTCATGGCCGATGACCCACAAAAAGTGTTGCCCACTTTGGTGATGACGCAAATGCCGTTTGTCATGCAGGTGCTGTTCTTTGGCGCCCTGTTGTCGGCCATCAAGTCGTGTGCCTCGGCCACCTTGCTGGCGCCGAGCGTGACCTTCACCGAAAACATTTGGCGTCAATTCCATCCGCACCAAAGCGACCAGCAAGAGCTGCGCGCCATGCGCGTGACGGTGCTGGTGTTCAGCATGTTGGTGCTGGGCTATGCCATTCGCATGCAAGGCACCTCGATTTACGAAATGGTGTCTGGTGCGTACCAAGTGCCGCTGGTGGGGGCATTTGTGCCATTGACCTTTGGCTTGTATTGGAAACGCGCCACCACGCAGGGCGCTATCTTTGCCCTGGTGTTGGGCTTGCTCACCTGGGGCTTGTTCTTGGTCACGCCTGCGGGCGACGAGTTTCCTGCGCAGTTGGCAGGCGTGCTGGCCAGTTTGACCGGCATGGTGCTGGGCTCTTTGGGACCACAAGCCATTCGCAACGCTCACGGCAGCCACCACAAATTGGTGGGTGCGGCCTAAGACGCAGCTAGGCGGGCTGTTCGGTGGTCTATGCCCCCTTGAAATAGAGGCTAGGCGCCTATAATTCAGGGTTTTACCGAACCCCCTCGCCATGCCCATTTACGCCTACAAATGCGGGTCCTGCGGTCATACCAAGGACGTGCTCCAAAAAATTGCAGATGCCCCGCTGACAGATTGTCCAGCGTGCGGCAAGCCCACGTTTTCCAAACAACTCACTGCTGCGGGCTTCCAGCTCAAAGGCGCGGGTTGGTATGCCACCGATTTCAAAGGCGGCTCGGGTGGCGCATCAGCGCCCGCTGCGGCGCCCGCCAGCAGTGATTCAGCGGCAGCCCCTGCGGCCAGTACTGACAGTGCACCTGCCGCCGCTGGTGGTTGCGCAACTGGTTGTGCGTGCCACTGATTTTTTAATACCACTAGGGTCTTCATGCCGATAAAAAAATACCTGCTCGCAGGCCTCTTGGTCTGGACGCCCTTGGTCATCACCGTGGCGGTGTTGAGCTGGTTGGTGGGTTCTTTGGACAGCGCATTTCTTGGCACATTGACCAAGCTGCGCTTGGTCTCGCCGGACTTGATTTACTGGCTCGATCATGTGCCAGGTCTCGGCGTGATTTTGCTGGTGTTGGTGCTGTTGCTCACGGGTGCTTTGGTGTCTAACGTGGCAGGTCGTTGGTGGGTCAAGCAGTGGGACCGTTTGCTCAACCAAATTCCCATCGTCAAGTCCATTTACTCCAGCGTGAAGAAGGTGTCAGACACCTTGTTCTCTGACGGCGGCAACGCGTTTCGCAAAGCCTTGTTGGTGCAATACCCACACAGTGGCACATGGACCATCGCTTTCCAAACGGGCACACCCGTGGGCGAAGTGGCCAGCAAACTCGACGGTGAGTTTTTAAGCGTCTACGTGCCCACCACCCCCAACCCCACCAGCGGCTACTTTCTGCTGGTACCCAAGGCCGATGTCATCGCGCTCGATTTGAGCGTCGATGAAGCGCTGACGTATGTCATCTCCATGGGCGCTGTCTCTCCTAGCGCTCCAGCTATCAACGAAAAGAGAAACTAAAAAATGGCAATGCGCTCCCACTATTGCGGTCTCGTGACCGAAGCCCTCCATGGCCAAACCGTGAGCCTGTGCGGCTGGGTCAATCGTCGCCGTGACCACGGTGGCGTCATCTTCATCGACTTGCGCGACCGCGAAGGCCAGTGCCAAGTGGTGTGCGACCCCGACCGCCCTGACATGTTCAAAGTGGCGGAGAACGTGCGCAACGAGTTTTGTATCCAAGTCAAAGGCTTGGTGCGCGCCCGCCCAGAAGGCACGACCAACGAAGGCTTGAAGAGCGGCAAAATTGAAGTGCTGTGCCACGAACTCATTGTGTTGAACGAGTCGGTCACACCGCCTTTCCAAATCGATGACGACAACTTGTCTGAGACCACACGCCTCACACACCGTGTGCTCGATCTGCGTCGCCCCTACATGCAAAACAACCTGATGCTGCGTTACAAAGTAGCGATGGAAGTGCGCAAGTACTTGGACGAAAACGGTTTCGTGGACATCGAAACCCCCATGCTCACCAAGAGCACACCCGAAGGCGCACGCGACTACCTCGTGCCCAGCCGCGTGCATGATGGTCATTTCTTTGCGTTGCCACAGTCCCCTCAGTTGTTCAAACAGTTGTTGATGGTGGCTGGCTATGACCGCTACTACCAAATCACCAAGTGCTTCCGCGACGAAGACTTGCGCGCAGACCGTCAGCCCGAATTCACCCAGATTGATATTGAAACCTCGTTCTTGAGCGAGGAAGAAATTCGCGACATGTTCCAAGGCATGATCAAGCGCGTGTTCCAAAACACCATTGGTGTCGACTTGGGTGAGTTCCCCGTCATGACTTACCAAGACGCCATGCACATCTATGGCTCTGACAAGCCCGACCTGCGCGTGAAATTGCAGTTCACCGAACTCACCGACGTGATGGGCGATGTGGACTTCAAAGTGTTCTCAGGCGCTGCCAATATGAAGGGTGGCCGTGTGGTGGCCTTGCGCGTGCCTCACGGTTCGGTGGAAGGCGGCGGCATCAGCCGTGGCGAGATCGACGCCTACACTGAGTTCGTCAAGATCTACGGTGCCAAGGGCTTGGCCTACATCCGCGTGAACGATGCATCCAAGGGCCCAGGCCAGGATGGCCCCTCACGGTGGCCTGGTTTACAGTCACCCATCGTCAAAAACATCCACGACGCGGCACTCACTGCCGTGCTTGAGCGCACAGGCGCACAAGACGGCGACTTGATTTTCTTTGGCGCCGACAAAGCCAAAATCGTCAACGACGCCATCGGTGCTTTGCGCATCAAAATTGGCCACAGCGAGTTCGGCAAGAAGAACGGTTTGTTCGAAGACCGTTGGGCGCCAATGTGGGTGGTGGACTTCCCCATGTTCGAGTTTGACGACGAAAGCCAGCGCTACACCGCCGTGCACCACCCCTTTACCGCGCCCAAAGACGGCCACGAAGACTGGATGGTCACCGCGCCTGAGAAGTGCATCTCTAAGGGCTACGACATAGTGTTGAACGGCTGGGAAATGGGCGGCGGTTCGGTGCGTATCCACCGCGCTGACGTGCAGCAAAAAGTGTTTGACGCGTTGAAGATCACACCCGAAGAAGCCCAGCTCAAGTTCGGCTTCTTGCTCGACGCGCTGCAATATGGGGCGCCTCCACACGGCGGCTTGGCTTTTGGTTTAGACCGCATCGTCACCTTGATGACCGGCGCTGAATCCATCCGCGACGTGATTGCTTTCCCCAAGACCCAACGCGCACAGTGCTTGCTCACCCAAGCGCCTAGTCCTGTGGACGAAAAGCAGCTGCGCGAGTTGCACATTCGCTTGCGTAACTTGGACGCAGCCAAAGCCGCCTGATCGCGCTGACCCTGCACCACAACGCCACCCTCGGGTGGCGTTTTTCATGGGGCGTTGCGCTCAGCCTAGATCGATGCGGCTGCACCAATCCAGTGCTGGGTCAGCTTCGTAGTCTGCCACCAGCCACGCCCGCGATGGGTGATTGGCCATGTCGTTCAAGAAATCACGCACCACTTGGATTGACGCTTGGTCCAGCGACACGTAGGGCTGGTCTAGGCAGGTGAGGGTGGCGCCGCAAGCCAGCAGCGCCACCAGGCCCACCTTGCGGCGGCTGCCAGTAGACAGCATGAACAGCTTCTTGCCCAGATGGGCTTGCAAGCTCAGGGCCTCCACCAGATCGGCTTGCAGCGCAGCGCTCCAGTGCGGGCATTGCTTTTGCAACTCAGCCCAAAGCTGCTCGGGCGTGGCCTTGTCGTGCTCGGGCAAGGCCAAGTTGAGCCACACAGCATGGGCGGTGGAGCGCGTGCCTGCCTGCGCTGGCAAATCACCCCCCAGCAGCCGAAGCAGACTGGTCTTGCCCATGCCCTCGTCACCCGTCACGGCGGTAAGGCCTGCGGGAATGTTCAGGTTCAGGCCCACCCATAAAGGGTCTGGGCCAGGCCCGCCTGCCAGCCCCTGGGTTTGCAAAACGAAGGCCGTGTTGTCGGTTGAAAAGGTGGGTTTGGGCATGGCAGCAATGTTAGTGTGTGCATTGCCAGAGACTTGATGGATCAAGTTGTTTGACATGAAGGGCAGCAACTACTCAGATTTTCAACACTCAGAAATCTTGATTTTTAAAAGTAAACGCAGCGTCTGCACCCGCTGTGTTTTGTGGTTCGCTCTAGTCAATCATGAACGTGCCGATGATGGTGTCCACATTTTTCATCTTCGTCAAGCTACTTTGAGGTACACCGCGAACTCCAAACGATCCCACGGATTGTCTGAATCACGACGGCGCACGAGTTGGGCTTGCAAGGTCTGGCCCGCTTTCAGCAAGTGGCAGATGGCAGCGTTGTCTACGCGTGGCACGTAGCCCAATTGAAGGCCATGCCACAGCACGCGAACGGCTCTTGCATCATGGGTGTTGGTCGGCTCTGCCACCAGTTGCAGCTTGTCTCCCTCACGTAAAAACTCCCACACCATCTCGCCTTGGTAGTACTGAAATCCCGCCACCGCTGATCGCTGCAACTCAATCGAGCGCACAGACTCGGTGACAGATGTAGATGCAGCTACGGGGGAGGTTGCAGGTATGGGCGCAGGTGCAGTCTGTGGCACTGCGGCCACTGCACTTGTTTTGACAACGCTCACAGCCGCAGTGGCGATGGGCCATGCCACCGCATTTTTTAAAAACAATCGTCGGCTCATATCTATCCTTTCACGCACAAAATTTGTTTCAGGGTGTGCAGTGTTTCCGTCAGGTCACGTTGGTGGGCCATGACTTCATCAATGTCTTTGTAGGCGCTGGGAATCTCATCCACCACACCATCGTCTTTGCGGCAAATAACGCCTTGCGTTTGGGCTGCCAAATCAGCGGCTGAAAACGCTTTTTGTGCTTGTGTACGGCTCATGCGCCGGCCCGCACCATGTGCGCTGGAGTGAAAGCTCATCGGGTTTCCCAAGCCGCGCACCACATAACTGCGTGCGCCCATGCTGCCCGGAATCAGCCCCAAATCACCCGCACGTGCCCGAATCGCACCTTTTCGCGTCACCCACACATTGGTGCCAAAGTGGTGTTCCTTTTCCACATAGTTGTGGTGGCAGTTGACCACCTCGCTGGTCACTTCAAAGGCGGGTAGGTGCATGCGCAGGGCCGCCAATGCGCGGTCTAGCATGCAGCGGCGGTTTTGCATGGCGTAGTCTTGTGCCCACTTCACGGCCAACACGTAGTCATCAAAGTAAGCGCAGCCTTCAGGGATGTAGGCCAAATTGCGGTCAGGCAGTTGAATCATCCAGCGCTCCATATCGCGCTTGGCGAGCTCAATGAAATAACTCGCCAACACATTGCCCACACCTCGGCTGCCCGAGTGAAGCATTAGCCACACTTGGTCGCTTTCATCTAGACACACCTCAATGAAGTGGTTGCCGCCACCCAAGGTTCCTAGCTGATTCACCCATTGGCGTGTGCCACACATGGTCTTGGCTAAATCGGGGTGGCGGCGCAAAATTTCTTGCAAGCCGGGCTCGAACAGCAGCGCTTCTTGTTCAAAAGCACGGCGTTTGTTGTAAGTGCCTCGCCCGACGGGGATGTCATGTGTGATTTGGTCAAAAATGCGCTGCAATGCCACTTCATCCACCTCGTTGGCGGTGAGCGATAAACGGCAAGCCACCATGCCACAGCCCAAATCCACGCCCACGGCAGCTGGGATGATGGCTTTTTGTGTGGCAATCACCGAACCAATCGTGGCCCCAAGCCCTAGATGCACATCGGGCATCGCTGCGACATGCTGAAACACGCAAGGCAGACTGGCAATGCTGGCCAGTTGGCGTTTGGAGTTTGCATCGACGTCGTCTGTCCAAATGTGAACAGGCACACGTGATTCATGAAGGGTTTGTTGGATAGGCATAGCTTCTTTTCCTTTTTGAAGCCTGCATTGTTCAAACCCATAAGCTCAAATATTGAGCCTGTTTCGATTATTTTTGTAAATTCGACTCAGCTGCTTTAGCTCGTCACGCACCATCTCACGCAAGCTCTGTGGGGCCATCACCTCGACCCAGTGGCCATGTCGCATCACATCCATCAACAATTCGCGTGCATCACCAAAAGGCAATCGCAACTCGTAGCTGCCATCCGCCAAATACTGACCTTGCTGCTCGGGGTGCCACTGTTCGCTGCTGACCCAGCGGGCACGCTCGGGTGCAAACCGAAGAACCGCCCAGTCTTTGACCGTGCCAGAAAAGATGCCATATGTGGAAGAAAAATGCTTCTTCAACTCATTGGCAGACACCTCGTGCGCAGGCTCATTCAAAAGACGCAGTTCCAACAGTGTCTCCACGGCAAAGCTACGCAGGGCTTGACGCCAGTGGCACCAAGCATCTACATACCAGTTGTCGCGGTAATGCACCAGCCGTTGCGGCGAGATGGTACGTGTGCGTGTTTCGTTACGGGAGCGGCTCCACGCCTGCACTTCAATTTGTTGACGCTCTAGCAGCCCTGTCGTGAGTTGCTGGAAATGCGGTGGCGTGACTTGGCGCTTGGCCATGGACAGCAAAAACACCCGCTGTTCAATCGCCGTGGCTTTGTGACCCGATGTCGCCAACAAACGGGCGATTTGCTCACGCAGCGGATCAATCGTCTCGTTCAGCGTGCTTGGCACCATGTCTGAGAAAATTTTGTGCGCGGCCAACAACGCATACAACTGCGCCGCACTGAACCATAACCCCGGCAATTGGTAAGCCTCGCCGACTTGGGTTGCATTCGCGGCCAGTCGATAACCCCCTGCATCACGGTCCCACACAATGGGCGCATTCAAACGATCGCGCATGTACGCAATGTCACGTTTGAGAGTGGCATACGACACCTCCAGCCGGTGCATCAATATCGCTGGCGATACGGCTTGCTTTGCACACAGCAATTGGTTGATTTTGTAAAAACGTTCGGTACGGTTCATGGCTGTTCTCACCAATGGTTTGGCTTTGATGCGGGCTTCTTTTTGGTTTGAACGTTTGGAGGCAACTGAGAAGCACTCAACTCATCATCCTTGATGTAGTGACGAACCCAATCCGCATGTTTGACTAGGCGCTGATTGGGGCGATTGATGTTTACCCCTTTATCTTCTTTCATTGGCAACACAATGCCAACTTTGACCATCGGCATATCCGCCTTGATGAGTTTCAGCGCAGGCTCTGTGAGCAATGAGTCAGCGCATCACAATCGCACCGGAATTCCACGCTCCCGCATCCGCTCTTTAGCCTGCTGCACGGTGTATTCGCCGTAATGAAAGATGCTCGCCGCCAGCACCGCATCAGCGCCGCCTTGTTGCACACCGTCGGCCAAGTGGTCAAGGTTGCCCACGCCGCCCGATGCGATCACGGGCACGGGCACGATATCAGACACGGCGCGGGTGAGCTGCAAATCAAAGCCGCTCTTCGTGCCGTCGCGGTCCATGCTGGTGAGCAAGATTTCGCCGGCGCCCCAGGCGGCCATTTGCTTGGCCCACGCCACGGCGTCTAGGCCTACGTTTTTGCGGCCACCGTGGCTGAATACATCCCAGCCAGGGCCAACAGGCAAGCCGTTGGCGCCCGCGCGTTGTTCGTCTTCGACGGTGCGGCGTTTGGCGTCGATGGCCACCACGATGCACTGCGCGCCGTATTTGGCTGAGGCATCGCGAATGACTTGCGGGTTGGCAATGGCCGCAGAGTTAAAGCTCACTTTGTCAGCGCCCGCGTTGAGCATGCGGCGCACATCGTCCACGGTGCGCACACCGCCGCCCACGGTGAGCGGGATGAACACTTGGCTGGCCACGGCTTCGATGATGTGCAAGATGACGTCACGCGCATCACTGGTGGCGGTGATGTCGAGGAAGGTGAGCTCGTCCGCACCTTGGTCGTTGTAACGTGCCGCGATTTCCACGGGGTCGCCTGCATCGCGCAGCTCGACAAAGTTGACGCCTTTGACGACGCGACCGCCGGTCACGTCGAGGCAAGGAATGATGCGCTTAGCAAGCATAGAGGTCCAAAGAGTTCTTCAAGAAACTGTCAAACGCTGCCAGCCCAACCATTGGCCGCCCGCGCGAATTGAAATGGGTTCAAACACCTGCGCGGCTTCCACGCACAACATGCGCGCAAAGCCGTGGGCGGGCATGTCGGCCAGTGCGGCGCATTTGCCCTCGCCTGGGTTCCACACCACGGTGTTGGCCCATGAAGGGCTTTGTTCAATGTGCAGCGTGCTTGTGCCGTCTTGTACATGCAGTGGATTTGCTGACGCGTCATACACGCGGTCAAATTCACCATCGAAGTACAGCGCCGCGTCGGCTAGGCCATGCACATCGGCCACCGCATCCCACTCGGGGCGGCCACCTAAGCCGCGCAGTTCGGTCAGATCGATGTCGTCAACGGCCAAATAGGTGTGCAGTGCGCCGGTGAAGTGCAATTCATTTTGCGCTTCGGTGTTGTGGACGGTGAGCGTGAGGGTCAGCTGGCCCAGCGTCAGCGCAACGCGCAACACGGCCACAAAGGCTTGTTGCCAAATGGCGTGTGTGTCGGGGTTACTGCTGAGGGTGAAGTCGATGTGGGCGGCGTCACCGTTGGCAACTGTTTCGCTCACGGTCCAGTTCATGTTGCGCGCAACGCCATGCTTAGGCAAGATGCCGCGTTGGTTGAACTGGGGGAAGCACACCGGCACACCGCCACGGATGGCCGATGTGCCATCCCACGCATTGGCAGGGCTTAGATACAAACGCTCACGGCCTTGGCTGACCCACGACAGCACATGCGCACCTTGCAGGGCCACCAGCACGGTGTCGCCGCAAGGCAGGGTGAGGCGACGACAGTCTAGGCCTTGATACGTCTCACCGCAGGCCACGCTTGCCGCCGCCAAGCGGTTAGCCATTGAGTTCGTCAGCGCGGGCTTGGGCTTTTTCAAAGTCCAAGTCGCCGCTGTAAATGGCGCGGCCGCAGATCACGCCTTCCACGCCTTCGCCTTCCACGACGCACAGCTGTTCGATGTCGGCCATGTTGGATAAACCGCCAGAGGCAATGATGGGAATGGACACAGCTTGGGCCAACTTGACCGTGGCATCGATGTTGATGCCGCTCAGCATGCCATCGCGACCAATGTCGGTGTAGATGATGGATTCCACGCCATAGTCTTCAAACTTCTTGCCCAGATCTGCCACTTCGTGGCCAGTGAGCTTGCTCCAACCATCGGTGGCGACTTTGCCTTCTTTGGCATCGAGACCGACGATGATGTGGCCGCCAAAGGCGCTGCACGCATCGCGCAAGAAGCCGGGGTTCTTCACGGCAGCGGTGCCAATGATGACGTAGCGCAAGCCCGCATCAATGTATTTTTCAATCGTGTCCAAGTCACGGATGCCGCCACCGAGCTGCACAGGGATGTCGTGGCCCACCGCTTTCAAAATGGCTTTGATGGCCGTTTTGTTTTGTGGCGTGCCTGCGAAGGCCCCGTTCAGGTCTACCAAATGCAGACGACGTGCGCCTTTGGCCACCCAGTTGAGCGCCATTTGAGCGGGGTCTTCACCGAAGGTGGTGGACTGGTCCATGTCACCTTGTTTGAGGCGCACGCAATGTCCGTCTTTGAGATCGATGGCGGGAATTAAATACATGATGGCGTTAAAAGTTCAAGGGTTCCAGTGTAGAAAATTGCGGTACAGGGCCAAGCCATGCGCCGCGCTTTTTTCTGGGTGAAATTGTGTCGCAAAAATATTGTCACGGGCCACAGCGCATGTAAAAAGGCCGCCGTAGTCGGTTTGGGCTGCGCTGTGCGCTGGATTTTGGGGGCGCGCATAAAAACTATGCACAAAGTAAAAGTAACTGGCGTCGGGCACGTCTGTCCACATGCAGTGGGGGCCGCTTTGCAAGATTTGGTTCCAGCCCATTTGCGGCACTTTGAAACGGCTGCCATCGGCTTGCAATCGGCCCGCCAAATCAAACTTCACCACCTCACCAGGAATCAATCCCAGCCCCGGCGTATCGCCTTCGGCGCTGTGGTCAAGCATCATTTGCATGCCCACACACACGCCAAACAGAGGTTTTTTCTGCGCGGCCTCCAACACCGCTTCTAGCAAGCCGGACTCGCGCAACTCACGCATGCAGTCGGGCATCGCACCTTGGCCGGGCAAGACCACGCGGTGCGCGTCACGCACCACTTGCGGGTCTGACGTGACCACTACGTCGGCATGGTCGACCCACGAAGCGGCATGCATCACCGCCTGCGCGACAGAGCGCAGGTTGCCCATGCCGTAATCAACGACCGCGACTTTGTTATTCATACGCGCGAGGGATCACAAACTTCCCTTGGTGGATGGAATCATGCCAGCAGAACGGGGATCTAATTCCAAAGCGGCGCGCAAAGCACGAGCAAACGCTTTGAACACCGTCTCGGCTTGGTGGTGTGCATTCTCGCCGCGCAGGTTGTCGATGTGCAGGGTCACGAAGGCATGGTTCACAAAGCCTTGGAAAAACTCAAACGCCAATTGGCTGTCGAACTCGCCAATCATGCCGCTCTTGAACGGCACATGCATGATGAGGCCAGGACGACCCGAGAAGTCCACCACCACGCGGCTGAGGGCTTCGTCCAGCGGCACATAGGCATGGCCATAGCGGCGAATGCCTTTTTTGTCGCCCACGGCCTTGGCAAAGGCTTGGCCCAAGGCGATGCCCACGTCTTCCACGGTGTGGTGGCCGTCGATGTGCAGGTCGCCCTTGGCTTGAATGTCAAGGTCAATCAACCCATGACGCGCGATTTGGTCGAGCATGTGGTCAAAGAAACCAATGCCGGTTGAGAGCTTGGATTGGCCCGTGCCGTCGAGGTTGATCTTGACGGTGATTTGGGTCTCAGCCGTGTTGCGGCTGACTTCGGCAGTTCTTGGCGCTGGTTGGGCGGTCATGGGGTGGCTTTCGAGGAGGAGAGAGCGGCTTGCAAGGCCGCCAAAAGTTGTGTGTTCTCGTCAGGGGTGCCGATGGTCAAACGCAAACAATTGGCGAGCAATGGGTGCATTTTAGAAACGTTCTTCACCAGCACGTGGCGCGCCTTGAGTGCCTCAAAAGCGCGGTCTGCAACACCGGCCTTGCCGATGAAACGCAGCACCATCATGTTGGCTTCGCTGGCATAGGGCGTCACGCCCGCCATCTGCTGCAAGGCGTTGAACAAAACCTCGCGCTCGGCACGAATGACCGCCGCTTGCTGGGCAAACACTTCGCTGTGCTCTAGCGCAAACAACGCGCATTCGGCGTTGAGCACACTCACGTTGTAGGGTGGGCGTAGTTTGTCGATCTCGTTGATCAGCGCGGTAGGCGCGAGCATGTAGCCCAAGCGAATGCCCGCCAAGCCAAACTTAGACAAGGTGCGCATCAGCAGCACATGGGCGTTGGCGGCGGGGTGTTGGCGAATTTCGTCGAGCCAGCTTTTGCTGGAGAACGGCTGATAGGCCTCGTCCATCACCACCAAGCCACCGTAGGCACTGACCTGCGTGATGAGGCGGCGAATGGTGTCGGCGTCCCACAAATTGGCGGTGGGGTTGTTGGGATAGGCGATGTACACAATGGCGGGCTCGTGCTGCGCGATGGCGGCAAACATGGCGGCTTCGTCCAGCTCAAAGTCGGCCTTCAAGGGCACAGGGATGTACTGCAAACCTTGTAGCTTGGCGCTCATGCCGTACATCACAAAGCCGGGCTCTGGGGCCACAACTTTGGCGTTCGGTACAGCGCAGGCCATCGACAACAACGAGATAAGTTCGTCAGAGCCGTTGCCCAACATCAGGCCTAAGCCTGCGGGCAAATCAACGTATTTCGCCAGCGCATTCTTCAAGTCGTCGATGCGAGCGCCAGGATAACGGTTGACTTCCACCGCACCCAAACGTGCGCCGAGTTGGGCTTGCAATTCGGGCGAAAGGGTGAAGGGATTTTCCATCGCGTCAAGCTTGACCATGCCCACCGAGTGCTGCACGGCATAGGCGTGCATGGCTTGCACGTCGGGGCGGATGAACCGCAAGGCCTTGTTTGTCGTTTGCGTCATGTCAGTCTTTCTTCAAACGGAACTCAGCCGCCATGGCGTGGGCTTGCAAGCCTTCGCCATAGGCCAACACGGCAGCAATTTTGCCCAGCGTTTGTGCGCCCTGCTCGCTCACCTCGATCAAGCTGCTGCGCTTTTGGAAGTCGTACACGCCCAAGGGCGAGCTGAAACGCGCGGTGCCGCTGGTGGGCAACACGTGATTGGGGCCAGCGCAGTAGTCGCCCAAGCTCTCACTCGTGTATGCACCCAAGAAGATGGCACCTGCATGCTTGAGCAATGGCTCCCACTTGTGGGGCTCGTGGCTCGACACCTCTAAGTGTTCGGGCGCAATGCGGTTGCTGATGACGCAGGCTTCTTCCATGCTGCGGGTGTGGATGAGCACACCACGGCCGTTGAGGGATTTTTCGATGATGTCTTTGCGCGGCATTTGCGGCAACAAGCGCTCAATCTCGGCTTGCACGCGGTCGATGTACGCAGCATCCGGGCACAGCAACACACTTTGCGCCAACTCGTCGTGCTCGGCTTGGCTGAACAAATCCATGGCCACCCAATCGGCGGGCGTGGAGCCATCGGCCAACACCAAAATTTCGCTGGGGCCTGCAATCATGTCGATGCCCACCGTGCCAAACACGCGGCGCTTGGCAGCGGCCACGTAGGCGTTGCCGGGGCCAGTGATTTTGTCCACTGCTGGCACCGTGGCGGTGCCGTAGGCCAAAGCCGCCACCGCTTGCGCGCCGCCGATGGTGAAGGCACGGCTCACGCCAGCCACATACGCAGCGGCCAACACGAGCGGGTTCTTTTCACCACGCGAGGCATGGGCCGAGCTTCTGTCTCGTGCTGGCGTCGGCACCACCATGATGATCTCGCTCACACCGGCCACATGCGCAGGAATCGCATTCATCAACACGCTGGAAGGATAGGCAGCTTTGCCACCGGGCACGTAGATGCCGACACGGTCGAGCGGTGTGACTTTTTGGCCCAGCAACGTGCCATCGGCATCGCGGTAAGTCCAGCTTTCGCCCGAGGCTTTTTTCTGCGCCTCGTGGTAGCTGCGCACACGAGCGGCGGCGGCTTGCAAGGCGTCGCGTTGTTCGGCGGGCAAACCGTCGAACGCGGCTTTGAGTTCTTTTTGCGTCAACTCCAACGCGGCCATGCTGTCGGCCGTCAGGCCATCAAAGCGCTCGGTGTACTCAAGCACGGCGTCATCGCCACGCTGTTGCACGTCAGCCAAGATGTCGGCCACGCGTTGCTCAATGGCCGCGTCGGTGTCGGCAGACCAATGCAGCCGCGCTTTGAAATCAGCTTCAAAGGTGGGGCTGGTGGTCGAGAGACGAAGCGGTTTGGCCATCTTGTGTACGTGTGGAGTGAGAGGTTATTGAGCGACAGGCAAAGCGGCAGCAAAGGCGTCGATGATGCGGCGAATGTCGGCCTGCTTCATTTTGAGCGCAGCTTGGTTGACCACCAAGCGCGAGCTGATGTCCATGATGCGCTCGACTTCTACCAAGTGGTTGGCTTTGAGCGTGTTGCCGGTGGACACCAAGTCCACGATGGCATCGGCCAAACCGGTGAGCGGGGCCAATTCCATGGAGCCATAGAGCTTCACCAAATCCACGTGCACGCCTTTGCTGGCGAAGAAGTCACGTGCAATGGTGGTGTACTTGGTCGCCACTTTCAAGCGGGCGCCTTGTTTGACCATCGCCGCATAATCGAAGTCAGAGCGCACGGCCACACTCATGCGGCATTTGGCAATTTGCAAATCGAGGGGTTGGTACAGGCCCGTGGTGGCCACGCCACCCGCCACGCCACCGCCGTGTTCGATGAGGGTGTCCAGACCCGTCACGCCCAAATCAGCGCCGCCGTATTGCACATACGTGGGTACGTCAGACGCACGCACCAGCACCACGCGCACATTGGCGTGGTTGGTGTGCAAGATGAGCTTGCGCGATTTTTCTGGATCTTCCAGCACCTCAATGCCTGCGGCTTTGAGCAGCGGCATGGTTTCATCAAAGATGCGGCCTTTGGAGAGCGCGAGTGTGATCATGATTTGACTCTTTCAATGTCAGCCCCAATGGCGTGCAGCTTGGCTTCCATCTTGTCGTAGCCACGGTCCAAGTGGTAGATGCGGTCCACCAAGGTTTCACCATCAGCCACCAAGCCCGCAATCACCAGCGAGGCCGACGCGCGCAAATCGGTGGCCATGACGGTAGCTCCCGAGAGCTTGGGTACGCCTTCAAGCACCGCCACTTTGCCGTCGATTTGGATGTGTGCGCCCAAGCGCACCAACTCGTTGACGTGCATGAAGCGGTTTTCAAAAATTGTTTCCGTCACCTTCGAGGCACCCTTCGCAATGGCGTTCAACACCATGAACTGCGCTTGCATGTCGGTGGGAAAGCCTGGGTATTCGGTGGTGCGAAAGTTTTGCGCCTTGAGGTGCTCGTAAGCAGGCGCAGTGCCTTGGATGCGGATGCCCTCTGCGTTGGCAGTGACTGTTGCACCAGCATCGCGCAGCTTGTCGATCACCGCGTCCAAATGGTCGGCACGGGCATGGCGCAAAAACACATCGCCACCCGTGGCGGCTACCGCGCACAAGAACGTACCGGCTTCAATGCGGTCGGCCACCACTTTGTGGGTGCAGCCGTGCAAGCGTTCCACCCCTTGGATGTGGATGCGGCTGGTGCCATGGCCTTCAATCTTGGCGCCCATGGCAATCAGCATTTCAGCCAAGTCTGGAATCTCGGGTTCTTGCGCAGCGTTTTCCAACACGGTTTCACCATTCGCCAAAGCCGCAGCCATGAGGAAGTTTTCGGTGCCTGTCACCGTCACCATGTCGGTGGCAATGCGGGCACCTTTGAGGCGTGTGCGTCCGCCGGCCAACTTGGCCACCATGTAGCCGTGTTCCACCTCAATCTCAGCACCCATGGCTTGCAAGCCTTTGAGGTGCTGGTCGACGGGGCGTGAGCCAATGGCGCAACCGCCGGGCAAGGACACTTTGGCGTGACCAAAGCGGGCCAGCAAGGGGCCAAGTGCCAACACCGAAGCACGCATGGTTTTCACCAACTCATACGGCGCTTCTGGGTTGTTCAAACCACCCGCATCCAAGCTGACCGTGCCGTCGTCTGCACGCTCGGCCGTCACACCCATGTTGCGGATGAGTTTGAGCATGGTGGCCACGTCTTGCAACTGCGGCACGTTGTGCAGCGTGACAGGCTGATCGGTCAACAAGGCTGCGCACAGCTCGGGTAAGGCCGCATTTTTAGCGCCAGAAATCAGCACCTCACCCTGGAGGGTGCGACCGCCGCGAATGAGTAATTTGTTCATATCTGTTTTAAGCTTTGGGAGCGGCTTGCCACTCGGCAGGCGTGTAGGTTTTCATGGACAAAGCATGCACTTCATCCGTTTTGATTTTTTCGCCCAAGGTGGCGTACACCTGCTGGTGACGTTGGATGAGGCGCTTACCTTCAAACTCAGCAGAGACCAAAGTGGCATACCAATGACGGCCATCGCCTTCGACGTGTAAGTGCTCGCAGGCTAGGCCTGCGGCGATGATGGCTTGTAATTGTTCTGCGGTCATTGAGAGACATCCTGATGGGCCGCCCCGAAGGATGGCTGCGCCCCCTCGGGGGGCAGTGAATACACGAAGTGATGAACGTGGAGGCTCATTCTCATCCTCGAATCTTGTAACCCGTGCGCAACAAATGCAGCGCGACGGCCGACACCAAGCTAAAGCAC
This sequence comes from Limnohabitans sp., assembly GCF_031538885.1. GTDB lineage: Bacteria > Pseudomonadota > Gammaproteobacteria > Burkholderiales > Burkholderiaceae_C > Limnohabitans. Next base: position 5,846 of record NZ_JAVKLW010000076.1, on the reverse strand, counting down.
ACCCCCACCACGCCCAAGCTCAACCAAGGTGACACATCACTCTGACCAAAGAAGCCATAGCGAAACCCGTCAATCATGTAGAAGAAGGGGTTGAGGTGGCTCACGCTTTGCCAAAAGCTCGGCAGTGAGTGAATGGAATAAAACACGCCACTCAAAAACGTCATCGGCATGATGATGAAGTTTTGAAAGGCGGCCATTTGGTCAAACTTGTCCGCCCATAAGCCGGCAATCAAACCCAACGAGCCCAACATGAGTGCGCCCATCACCGCAAAGGTGATGACCCACAGCGGCTGCGCAGGCATGAGCGAAAAGTTGAGCACCGACGATTGCCACACAAACAACACGCCCGCCAGCAACACACCTGCACCCACCAGCAAGCCACGCACCATGGCCGACAGCGCATAGGCAAAAAACCAGCTCCAGTGCGACAGCGGCGTGAGCAACAAAAACACCAAGTTGCCCATGATCTTGCTTTGCACCATGGACGACGAACTGTTGGCAAACGCGTTTTGCAACACGCTCATCATCACGAGGCCCGGAATCAAAAACGCGGTGTAGCTCACGCCGTCGTACACCTGCACATGCGCTTCGAGTACATGGCCAAAAATCATCAGGTACATCACCGCAGTGAGCACGGGTGCGGCCACCGTTTGGAAACTGACTTTCCAAAACCGCAGCACCTCTTTGTAGAAGAGCATGGTACAGCCGGTCATCATGATTGACCTCCGCAGGGCCGCCCCAAGGAGGGCAACGCCCCCTCGGGGGGCAGTGAGTACACGAAGCGACGAACGTGGGGGCTCATAGTGCCACCTCTTCGTTTTTGTGCATCACGTCGAGGAATACATCTTCCAAATCGGCTTTGCGAATTTCCACATCTTGCGCGTGCAAGCCTGCTTCGCGCACCGCCGCGAGGTAGCGCTCAATCTCCAACGCATCGTTGGCGGGGAACTGCACAATGCGCCCCGTCACACGCGCTTTGGCAGCGAGTGCAGGGGGCAACTCGGTATCGAGCTTGAAGCGCAGCACATTGCTGGACGCGGCTTTGAGCAACTCGGTGGTGCTGTCGAGTGCCACCACTTTGCCGTTTTTCAACATGGCAATGCGGCTGCACAAGGCTTCTGCCTCTTCAAGGTAATGTGTGGTCAGCAGCACGGTGCTGCCCCCGCGGTTGAGTCTGGCAATGAACTGCCACAAGGTTTGGCGCAGCTCCACATCCACACCGGCGGTGGGTTCGTCAAGGACGATGACGGGAGGCCTGTGCACCAAGGCCTGCGCCACCAACATGCGGCGCTTCATGCCGCCCGAGAGTTGACGCATGTTGTGGTTGGCTTTGTCGGTGAGGCCGAGGCTGTGCAACAGCTCGTCAATCCAGTCGTCGTTGTGCTTGACGCCAAAGTAGCCCGACTGAAACTTCAAGGCCTCGCGCACATTGAAGAACGGGTCGAACACCAACTCTTGCGGCACCACGCCCAACATGCGACGCGCTTGGGCCGATTGAGTGGCCACATCCACGCCGTGTACCAGCACCGAGCCAGAGGTGGCTTTGGCCAATCCCGCCAAGATGCTGATGAGAGTGGTTTTGCCTGCGCCGTTGGGGCCTAAGAGTCCAAAGAACTCACCTTTTTGAACATCAAAACGTACGCCATCGAGCGCCTGAAACGGGCCTCGGGCGGTTTGGAAGGTTTTGGAGACGGCTTGAAAAGAAATAGCGGGCATGTGTAGCCTTTGATTTTAAGGCTTTACGAATGGCCTCGATGTGCCCTGACTTGGCGACGCCCACGCAAGGCAAAGACAGCAAGTTTTAGGAGATCAAGGCGCTCAGGCCATACACCTTGGCTAGGGCTTGGGCACGTGCGGGCAAGCCTGTGACACGCAACTGTGCGCCCCGCGCCAACACGGCACGGCGACACGCCAGAATGACCGCCAAGGCTGAGGAGTCGAACTGGCTGAGTGCGGACGCATCGAGTACAGCCTCGCCGCCCTCAGACACACAAGCACTCAGCAAAGGGGCTAACTCGTTGGTGACCGCTTGCGCTTGGGCCTGCATCAACACGGCAGGCAAGACGACAGAGGTGTGCTGGGCGGTCATGGTTTATCTAGCTGCGCGCGCATTGGTTTTGTTACGGTCGGCCAAGCTGGCAATCAAGCCATCGACGCCTTTGGCGTTGATTTCTTGGGCGAACTGCGTTTTGTAGTTCTCTACCAACCAAATGCCCATGACGTTCATGTTGTAGACCTTCCAGCTGCCATCCGCCGACTTCTCGACGCGGTAGTCCAACTGAATGGGGTCACCTTTACCGCGCACTTCGGTGCGCACCAGCACCTCTTTGTCATCGGCGGCTGCACGCACGGGCTTGACCACAACGGTTTGGTCATTGACTTGGTCCAAGGCACCCGCGTAGGTACGAACCAGTAAGGATTTGAACTCTTCTTGCAAACGCTTTTGTTGCTCAGGCGTGGCCTGACGCCAGCCCGGCCCCACCGCAGAGGCTGTCATGCGCAAGAAGTTGACGTTAGGCATGACCCGTTGGTCTACCAACACCACAATTTTGTTCACATCGCCGCGCTGGATGGACTTGTCGGCTTTGATGGCATCCAAGATGTCACCAGAAACGCGCTTCACAAACACATCCGCAGGCTCTTCCACCGCATGCGCGGTACCCACCAAGCCCAATGCACACGCGCAACCAAGCACCCAAGCAAAGACATTGCGGCGTGACAAAAAGTGGTTCATGATTTCAAACTCCAATGGATCTTGTTTATTTTCAACGCGAAGCCGCCTTACTTCGTTGACCGTGCAGATGGCGGCGCTAAGGGCTCGGCGCTGGGGTCTACCAAGTTGTCTTCATCGGGGGGGTTACCGTCATAGACTTGGTTGCGGCGGTACTGCAAGTACGCGTCACGCGTGAAACTGTATTTATCAATCGCCGCATCGGTTAACAAATCAGAGGTTTGCAGCAAGCTCGCCCGCTTGTCCACAGTGCGTACGAGCCAAGCCACATTGCGTTCGGCCACGACATCGTGCTTAGAAACGAAGTCCGTAGAAAACTCCAAGGGCAGCACCGACGTGTCACGCACGGTGGAGGGTCCTAACAAGGGCAACACCACATAAGGGCCGCTGGGAACACCCCAGTAACCCAAGGTTTGCCCAAAGTCTTCTGGGTGGCGCTCTAAGCCAATCGGCGTGGCCACATCGAAGATGCCGTAAATACCAAAGATGGTGTTGACAACAACGCGCATGAGCGACTCTGCGGTTTCACGCCCCTTGAGCTGCAAGCCGTTGTTGGCCGTTGACCAGACATCGGACAAGTTGCGAAAGAAATTGCTGACCCCAGTTTGCACAGGCTTGGGCGTGTAATCGCGGTAGCCCGTGGCCACCGGACGCAACACGTTGTCATCCGCCGTGTCATTGAAGCGTGCCACCTTGCGGTTCATGGGCTCCAAAGGGTCGTTTGGATGGGCATTGGGCCCCGTGGCACAACCCGTACTCAGCAGCGTCAACGCCACCAAGGCAGTGCCCATGCCCCAACGGCTTAAAGCAATACGCATCACTTGCCACCCTTTTCAGGCGTGGGTTCAGCGGCCTTATTGTACAAGAACTGGCTGATCAAGTTCTCCAGCACCACAGCAGATTGCGTGGCTTGCATGCGGTCGCCATTGGCCAAGTTGTCAACTTCTGAACCTGCCTCAATGCCAATGTATTGCTCGCCTAACAAACCGCTGGTGAGAATTTTCAACGAGCTGTCTTTGGGAAATTGGTAGCGACTTTCTATGCTCATGGTCACCGTGGCTTGAAACGTCTTGTCATCAAACGTGACGTTTTCCACACGGCCCACCACCACGCCCGCGCTTTTGACAGCCGCTTGACGCTTCAAGCCGCCAATGTTGTCAAAGCGGCCACTCACGGTGTAGTTGGACTGGAAATTCAAGGTCAACAAGTTGGCCGATTTCAAAGCCAAAAACAAAATAGCCGCTGCGCCTAAGAGCACGAACAAACCCACCCACACATCATTTTTGGAGCGTTGCATAGCTTCCTCGATTCATCAAATACTGAACATCATGGCGGTGAGGAGGAAGTCCAACCCCAAGACCGCCAACGAAGCGACCACCACCGTTTTGGTCGTCGCGCGCGAAACACCTTCCGGCGTAGGCTGGGCTTCATAGCCTTGCAGCAGCGCCACAAACGTGACGGTTACACCGAACATGATGCTTTTGACCACGCCATTGCCCACGTCTTTCCACACATCCACACCGCCTTGCATCTGGCTCCAAAACGAGCCAGCATCCACGCCAATCATCAACACGCCCACCATCCAGCCGCCCAAGATGCCCACGGCACTGAACACGGCCGAGAGCAAAGGCAGGGCGATGATGCCGCCCCAAAAACGCGGGCCCAAGATGCGGCGCACGGGGTCAACCGCCATCATGTCCATGGCGCTGAGTTGCTCGCCCGCTTTCATCAAACCAATTTCAGCGGTGAGCGAGGTACCGGCGCGGCCTGCAAACAACAAGGCACTGACCACGGGGCCCAGCTCGCGCACCAAGCTCAAGGCCACCAACAGCCCCAAGGCTTCTGCTGAACCGTAACGCTGCAAGGTGTAGTAGCCCTGCAAGCTCAAGACAAAGCCCACGAACAAGCCTGACACGGCAATGATGGCCAGCGAGTAGTTGCCCAAGAAATGCACTTGGTCACGCACCAAGCCAAAGCGGCGCATGTTGCTGCCAAACTCTGACACCAGGCGCACAAACAAACATGTACCCAGCCCCAAGCCTGCCAAGTAGCTGCGCACCGTAAAACCTAAGTTGGCGATGAACTTCATACCGAATTTCATGTTTCATCCTCCACACCAAAGTCTTGCACCACGCTGGGGCCTGGGTAATGGAAACGCACAGGGCCGTCAGGGGCGGCGGTGACAAACTGTTTCACTAGCGGGTCGGTGCTGTGACGCACCTCGTCAGGTGTGCCTTGTGCAGCGATCTTGCCGTTGGCCAACACAATCACTTGATCGGCGATGTGAAAGGTCTCATCCAAATCATGCGACACGATGACACTGGTCAGGCCCAGCGTGTCGTTGAGTTGGCGAATCAACCGCGCAGCGGTGCCGAGAGAAATAGGGTCTAGGCCCGCAAAGGGCTCGTCGTACATGACCAGCTCAGGGTCAAGCGCCATGGCACGGGCCAAGGCCACGCGACGGGCCATGCCGCCTGAGACTTCGCTGGGCATCAAATCACGCGCGCCCCGCAAGCCCACGGCTTCGAGCTTCATCAACACGATGTCGCGAATCATGGATTCACTCAGATCGGTGTGTTCGCGCAGCGGAAAGGCGACGTTGTCAAACACACTCAAATCGGTGAACAAGGCACCAAACTGAAACAACATGCCCATGCGTCTGCGCACAGCGTACAAACCGGCAGAATCAAGCACGCCGACTTCTTGCCCATCAAACGTGAGGCTGCCTGACTGCGCACGGTATTGACCGCCAATCAAACGCAGCACCGTGGTTTTGCCACCGCCCGATGCACCCATGAGCGCCGTGACCTTGCCACGTGGAATGGTGAGCGAAATGCCATCCAAGATGAGGCGTTCTCCATAGCCAAAGCGAATATCTCGCAGCTCGACCAACGCATCAGGGTTTGTGTTTGAGGGGGATGTTTTATTCATAGAAACAAGAGCTGGCTTATTGATAAAAACAAGCCCGCTCTTGCTAGGCGGATTCAAGGACGAAGTGCAACACGCTTTAACGAGGCATGGAATACCTCGTGAGGTGTCTTGAATCCTAGTCGCTTTCTGGGGCGATGATTCAATCGGTTTTCAATCATAGTCAATTCCTCATCCGTCACGGTTT
>NZ_JAVKLW010000075.1:0-5494 GCF_031538885.1 Limnohabitans sp. | reverse complement strand
TGGTATCGTTCTTCTCGGCTGAGGTGCTTGTACATTGGGCAACTTCGACTTGGCGGTTAAAGCGGCCATGATGCTCTCGCATCCTCAGCCACCTATAACCAGTTCATCTTTGTTGCACTTCGTCCTTGAATCCGCCAAATAAAACAAATAGAGTTCAGGAAAATTATTTCCTGTCATCTTCCTTGCACTGGTTTCTCCAAGGTACTGGTTCCAAATCGGGAATGCCCTTGGACATTTTGATGGGTACCAAGATATTCATCAGAAATATTTATGCAAAACACAATGCCTTCACCCGTTAGTTTTTTTCAAGCCTTTTGGTTTTGGCTCAAGCTCGGTTTCATCAGCTTTGGTGGGCCCGCCGGACAAATTGCCATCCTGCACCAAGAACTGGTGGAGCATCGTCGATGGTTGTCTGAGCGACGCTTTTTGCATGCGCTGAATTACTGCATGGTGTTGCCGGGGCCAGAGGCGCAACAGTTGGTGACCTACATCGGTTGGTTGATGCACAAGCGCTGGGGCGGTGTGGTGGCGGGGGCCTTGTTTGTGCTGCCATCGCTGCTCATCCTGATCGTGCTGTCGTGGGTGTCGATTGCGTTTGGTGAGGTGCCTTGGGTAGCTGCGCTGTTTTTTGGTATCAAGCCCGCCGTCACCGCCATCGTGATGCAAGCGGCGCATCGCATTGGCTCACGCGCATTGAAGAATCGGGTGTTGTGGGCGATTGCCGCAGCCTCATTCGTGGCCATCTTTGCACTCGATGTGCCCTTCCCTCTTATCGTCGGGCTAGCTGCTGGCGCGGGGTATGTGGGTGGGCGCATGTCACCGAGCACCTTTCAAACAGGCGGTGGGCATGGTGCAGCTCACGCATCGTATGGCCCCGCGTTGATTGACGACCACACACCGACACCCGCCCATGCGCATTTCAGTTTTGTAGGTTTGGCGCAGGTGCTGGTTGCAGGCGCTGTGCTGTGGGTCGTGCCCATGGGCGTGTTGTGCGCGGTGTTTGGTTGGACACATGATTTCACGCAAATGGCTTGGTTCTTCACCAAAGCAGCGTTGCTCACGTTTGGTGGTGCCTATGCCGTGCTGCCCTATGTGTATCAAGGCGCGGTCAGCCAGTTTGGCTGGGTCACGCCCACGCAGATGATGGACGGTTTGGCCTTGGGCGAAACCACGCCCGGCCCACTCATCATGGTGGTGGCGTTTGTAGCTTTTGTGGGAGGCTATGTGAAAGCGCTGCTTGGGCCCGAAAGTCTATTTGCAGCTGGTGCGTTGGCCGCGTGTTTGGTGACGTGGTTTACGTTTTTGCCGTCGTTCATCTTCATCTTGGCCGGTGGTCCCTTGGTTGAGAGCACGCACCGCAACCTCACATTCACAGCACCGCTCACCGCCATCACGGCCGCAGTGGTGGGCGTGGTGCTGAACCTCGCCTTGTTCTTTGCGTATCACCTGTTGTGGCCCGAAGGTTTTACGGGTTCCTTGGATGTGCGCTCAAGCCTCATTGCCATCGGTGCAACGGTGGCCTTGTTTCATTTCAAACGGCCGGTGATGGAGGTCATCGCCCTGTGCGCCTTGGTGGGTTTGAGCGCCCAACTGATTCCTTTGTGACTGGTGTGCGTTGTCAATCATGCGCGTGGGAAGCGCGCCAACCTAAGCGCGCGTCCAAAGCCTCAGACTTTCGCACCACGGGCTCGTCATCCATGTCCCCGAAATCGGCAGAATCCAAGTGCAAATAATGGACAGCCTTTTCGCCCACCACAGGCCAATGGGGCCGAGGGCCTTGCGCGGTTGCCACCAGCTCTAGACGCACGGTGGAGACGCCTGGCACGTGGCGCGTCACACGTTTGGGCAAGTTAAGCGCAGGCAACCAATTCACGTCCAAGCGCTGCTTGCCCACCCAGCCACGCAAATGCCATTGGGTATCCAAGCCTCGGCCTTGCTTTGACACCCGCTTGAGTTGTGCCAACTCGGCTGGATCCACCAAACGAGACAAGGCAGCCCAGTCCACGTTCACATGCAAAGTCGCCAGCTCGCCTGTGCTGTAGTCGACGACACGCGCATCGTCGTGAAACACACGCTCAAAGCTGATGCGTTGCTGGGCATCGCGGTACCACACCTCGTCTACATTGCCTTTGAGCAAGGCCACTTGATTGGCATCCCTGTAAAAGTACCACGTGTGTTGTTGTGTGTTGGACGGTTGCCCCTTTGACGCACGTTCTACCGTCACCACATAGCGCGCCGCCACGCGTGTCGGTTCTTGCTGACTGCGCAGCAACGCAGCAGCGGGGTCAGGTATGTCGTGCGCATGCGCCACCGTGGCGAGCAGGCCCACCGCAACGATTGAAAGCCAGCAGCGGCCTGCACAAGTTGTGGCCATGTTTATTTCATCGCTTCCATCATCACATGGAAGATCCAGTTTTGTTCCATTGAGCCACGTACCAAATACGCTTTGGGGCCGCGCGCATAAATCGCCACGTCTTCACCCGCATGGGTTTCAGAGGCGAGAGGAACGAGGGCTTCTTGCAAAAAGTTCACATCGGTGGTGTCTACATTCGTCAAGTCAGGGCGACTACCGGCACGCACACCTGGGCCGTTGGCGTAGCCCAAGGTCGTGTAGGGACGGCCATTGGCATCCACGCTGTTCTTCAAAGCGGCGCCGTCTTTGGCTGGCACCTCGCGCACCAAGCCCAAGATGTTGTTACCTCGGCTGGGATAGCCGGCAATGGTGAAGGTGTGGCTGTGGTCTGCCGTGACGATGATGAGGGTGTCTTCCAGCGTGCCTGCGGCTTTGAGGACATCCACGGTGCGTTGAACGGCGTTGGCAAACTCAATCGTGTCAACCAAGGCACGATGGGCATTGCCTGCATGGTGCGCATGGTCAATGCGCCCCCCTTCGACGTGCAAGAAAAAGCCCTTGGGGTCTTTCATCAACACACGCAGCGCTTTGTCGGTCATCTCGGTCAGCGAGGGTTCACCTGCGGGGTCATTGGCACGGTTGGCCTCGTATTGCACATGCGAGGGCTCAAACAAGCCCAGTAAATAGCTGTTGCTGGCGGGGTCAAACGCATCGAACTGCGCCTTGTTCCAAGCATAGCTCGCACGACCATAGAGGCTGCGTGAGGTGACCCACTCTTGCGTCAAATCGCGGCCATCGAGGCGACGTCCTTTGTCTTTGGCGTATTCAGGATCCACAGCCGAGGTGGGCATGAAGTAGGTGCGCCCGCCTCCCATGGCCACCTTCAAACTTTGGCGCACTTGAGGCGACACCTCAATCAGTTGACGCGCAATGTCTTTCACTGCGGTGTCTGCGCCTTGGCATGCTGCGCCTGTGTTGATGTCGGTCTTGGGCAGGTTGGAATCGGCTTCCCAATCACGCATGGCGGTGTGGGCATACATGGCAGCGGGGGTCGCGTGGGTGATGCGCGCGGTCGACACGATGCCGGTGGACTTGCCCATCTCTGCGGCATGCGCTAACACGCTGCGCACTTTTTTAGATTCAATCACTGCCGCATTGCACTCACCGCGTGCCGTGGTGTGGTTGACCGACAACATGCCCTCACGCGCTTTGTAGCCAGTGGCAATAGCGGTGATGGTGGGGGCGGAGTCAGGGGTTTGCTGATCCCACGAATACGTTTTGGAAAACGCGGTGTAGGGAAAGCGGTCAAAGGACAAGCGGTTTTCTTCGCCAGGTTTGTTTTTGAGTTGGCCTTCTAGGATGCGGGCGGCTGTGATGGTGCTGATGCCCATGCCATCCCCCACAAACAAAACCACGTTTTTGGCTCGACGGTGGTTGTCTTGCAGGGCTTTGCCTTGGGCAATGAATGATTGGCCGGCATGGAACCAATCTGACACCGCCTCTGGGCCTTGCACCACAGGGACAGCTTGAGCTTGGACGAACCCATGGGCAAACAGGCCAACAGCCAGTGCAACGACAGTCAAGACAGAGCGATTCATGGGAAGCATCCTTACAAAATAGAAGTTCATCAAAATCTAGCGCAGATATCCTATTGCGCTGAATCGTCGTGACAAATGTATGACTTGAAACCTGCTAGTGCGCAAAATCAAATTCAAATCGGGGCCGAGATAAGTGTCAGTTGAAATTTACTTCAGTGCTTTGAAGCGTACGCGCTTAGGTTTAGCGCCTTCTTCGCCGAGACGTTTCTTCTTGTCGGCTTCGTACTCTTGGTAATTGCCATCAAAGAACACCCATTGGCTATCGCCCTCGGCGGCCAAGATGTGCGTGGCAATGCGGTCGAGGAACCAACGGTCGTGGCTGATCACCATCACGGAGCCCGCAAACTCTAAAAGTGCATCTTCCAAAGCGCGTAGGGTTTCCACGTCCAAGTCGTTCGAGGGCTCGTCCAGCAGCAACACGTTGCCGCCTTCGATCAAAGTCTTGGCCAAGTGCAAGCGACCACGCTCACCGCCTGACAACATGCCGACTTTCTTTTGCTGGTCGCCACCGTTGAAGTTAAAACGACCGCAATAGGCACGGCTTGGCATTTGGAACTTGCCCACGTTCATGATGTCCAAACCACCTGAGATGTCTTCCCACACCGTTTTGTCATCGTTCAGGTCGTCGCGCGTCTGGTCCACAAACGCCATCTTGACGGTTTGGCCAATCTTGACCTCACCGCTGTCGGGCTGCTCTTTACCAGCAATCAACTTGAACAAGGTCGACTTACCCGCACCGTTAGGGCCGATGATGCCCACGATGGCACCCGCTGGTACTTGGAAACTCAGGTTGTCGATCAACACACGGTCACCAAACGACTTGCTGACGTTTTTGAACTCAAACACTTCGTGGCCCAAACGTTCTGCCACGGGAATGAAGATTTCCTGTGTTTCGTTGCGCTTTTGGTATTCGTGATCGGACAACTCTTCAAAGCGGGCCAAACGGGCCTTGCTCTTAGCTTGTCGGCCTTTGGGGTTTTGACGCGCCCATTCCAATTCCTTCTTCATGGCCTTGGAGCGTGCATCTTCGGTGCGTTGCTCAGTGGCCAAACGGGCTTCTTTTTGCTCCAACCAATTGGAGTAGTTGCCCTTGTAGGGAATGCCGTGGCCACGGTCGAGTTCCAAAATCCACTCTGCCGCGTTATCCAAGAAGTAGCGATCATGGGTAATGGCCACCACAGTGCCTGAGAAGCGGGCCAAGAACTGTTCCAACCAGTCCACCGATTCGGCATCCAAGTGGTTGGTGGGTTCGTCAAGCAGCAACATGTCTGGCTTGGAGAGCAACAAACGGCACAAGGCCACGCGGCGTTTCTCACCCCCAGAGAGCTTGCCAATGATGGCGTCCCATGCGGGTAGGCGCAGGGCATCGGCGGCGATTTCGAGCAAGTGGTCCGAACCGTCGCCTGCGCCAGAGGCTGCGATGATGGCTTCGAGTTGGGCTTGTTCAGCAGCCAAGGCATCGAAATCGGCATCTTCTTCTGCGTAGGCGGCATACACCTCTTCGAGGCGTGCTTGGGCCTCTTTGACTTCGCCCATGCCACTC
>NZ_JAVKLW010000005.1:0-11336 GCF_031538885.1 Limnohabitans sp. | reverse complement strand
GCGGCGCAGATGCAGCCAGCTTTGAAATTGTCGGCAGTGTGCTGTACCTCAAAGCAGGCGTCACGCTCGACTACGAAAACAAAGCCAGCTACGCCGTGACAGTCAACGCGGTAGATAGCACTATCAGTGGCAGCACCCCCATCAGCACCAGCTACACGCTGGGCGTGAACAACGTCAACGAAGCGCCTACAGCTCTGGCGACAGTGCCCTCGCAGAGTGGCACCGTGGGTGTCAATTTCGCAAGTTTGAACCTCGCGGGTTACTTTGCTGACCCGGACATTGGGGATACGCGCAAGTACACCATCACGAGTGGCGCCTTGCCCACAGGTCTTGTACTGGACCAGAACACTGGCATCGTCAGCGGCCAACCCACGACGGCCAAGATGGGTAGCGTGACCGTGACGATGACGGACGCCGGTGGCTTGAAAGCGACACAAAACGTGGGTTTTTACATCGCAGAGGCGACAGGTATCGTGCTGTCGTTGGACAGCGACACTGGTGTGCTCGGCGATGACTACATCACCCGTGACGGACACATGAGTGTGAGCAACCTGGGAAGCAATGCCGCCTCCTGGAGCTACAGCATGGATGGAGGTGCGACCTGGCAAAGCGGTCATGGCAGCAGTTTTATCGTGCCGGAAGGCTACTACGAGGCGCAGGTCATTCAGGTTCGCAGTCTCACGTCCGAGGGCGCTGTCATCAAACGTATGCGTTTAACGCATTCATTGCGTGTTGATCAGACTGTGCCCGATGCCTTGCGTGTTCAGCTGCTGAGCGACAGTGCAACCCTAGGTGATGGTGTCACGAACGATGGCTCGCTGACGGTCTCTGGGCTTGAAAGTGCGGAATCGACTTGGCAATACAACACGACAGGTGTTGATTCGGCAGAGAACTGGCATGCGGGCAGTGGCAACAGCTGGGTACTTGCTGAGGATGACTACGCGCCGGGTCAGCTGGCTGTGCGAGCCATGGATGCCGCAGGCAATGTCAGTGACGTCTGGCGAAACGATTCAGCCTGGCACATTGACACCACACCGCCGCTAGTGCCCCACGCGACATTGGCTGCGCGCAACGTGGTCGATGGCAGCCAAAGCGTGGAGGTGGCTCAAATCGAACCGGGCGCCTTGTGGTCTTACAGCTTGGATGGGGGTAGTCACTGGCTGAACGGCATCGGCAGCAGTTTTTCCTTGCCCAGCGGCGACTACGCACCAGGAAGCGTTCAAGTGATACAGCGAGACCCCGCAGGCAACAGTTCGGATGCCGCGACCTTGAGCTGGACTGCCGACGAGGCCAACGTGGCGGGCCATTTGGTCATCAGCAGTTTGCGACCCTCGGTGCGTATTGAAAGCGCTGCAAAGCTTACGCTGAAGGCGAGAGAAACCAGCGAGATTCAATTTTTTTTCAGCGAGGCCGTGACGGACTTCAGTGTGGAGAGCCTCGCGGTGCAAGGCGGTCAATTGGTGGGTTTGCATGTCGATTCCACGAACGCTTCGATATGGCACGCCACGTTTGTGCCAAGCCCAAAGAGCAGCGGACAGGCGGTGATCAACGTGATCGACGGCGGCTTCATGAATACGGCGGGCTACAAAGGACAGGCCGCCAGCAGCGCGGCCATTGCTTTTGACACACTCGTGCCGAATACTTTGTATTTGAGGTTGCACGAGGACACGGGGCGAAGCGACAGCGATGGCGTCACATCGAATCCAGTCATCGATTTGGTTGGCTTGGAAACGGGGGCACGTTGGCAATACAGCACTGACAATGGACTGCATTGGGCCTGGGGCCAAGGCGATCAACTGGTATTGGCTGACGGGCGCTACTGGGCTGGTGCGATTCAGGTTCGGCAATTCGATGCCGCAGGCAACTACAGCGCCCAAGCCCAGATGATGCAGTCGGTGTTGATCGACACCGTGGCACCGACCACTGCGCCGGTGCTTAGCATGGTGGCTGGTAACTTTATTTACCAAGGCAATCTGGCGGTGAATTTTAAAATTGCACTCTATGACGGTTTGGCTGTTGGTGATTTGCTGCGTGTGCGGGTCAACGGTGTGTTGGCGGGCGACCCGGTTGTGGTCACTGCGGCCGACTTGGCGTCAGGCCAATACACCTTGCGCTTGTCACGTCACCTCCTCATGGGCGACGACACCAGTGTGGGGACCTGTGCAGTCATGGTGGAGCATTGTGACGTTGCTGGCAATGCCAGTGCCAGCAACAGTCAAACCTTGCAATTCATAGCTCAAGCCTTGAATAGCACACGGTTTGTGCCTGACTGGCCCACCAACTTGGCGCTTCCTCAGAGTCAAGCTCTCACAATCACGCTGCGCTACCCAAATATGAAGGTAGGAGACGTCGTTCGACTTGTTCGTAGCGATACCCAATATGCTTCGAGTAATCAGCCGCGCGTTTGGGTGACTGCGGAGGATGTGCAACTGGGTTACATCCGAGGCAGTCAGAGCGCCAACATCGGCTTCCCTCAAGGGGATTATTGGGCCGAGGTGGATCGGGTGGGCGCAAGTAAAATCATTTCAAATAAGTTCACCTTCAAGACTGAATTGAGCGGTGACTTGTTCAGCGTACGGGTCCGCAATGGCAATGGCGATGAATCGATTGTCGCCAGCGAGCTGGGTGACGGGTTGAACTTGCGATTGGCGAACTTCAATAGCGCCAATGGCATGGTAGTCAAGGCCGGTGCTAGTCGTGACTACAAGGTGTGGGTTGACGGCAAAGAGGTCAGCACGATTTCGATCAGCGCTGCAGAAACTTCCAAGGATATTTCTATCCCATGGTCCTCGGTTCAGGGCGATGGTCAGCATAAGGTGCGCATCGAAGGGGTTGCCAGTTCTGGCTTGATCAAAGGGGGCGGCGTCTCCATTCAAACGCATAGCCACGCACCTGATGTATTGCTGAGCATCGCCAAAGAATGCAGCGATATGTTGAGCACCTTGAACACCAGCATCACCCTTGATGTGGCCTACGTTGGCATGCGTGCGGGGGATCAGATTTCCTTGTATGAAGGCAGCACACAACTGATGGCGCCTATCACATTGAGCAGTGCGCAGATCAATGCAGGCGTGGCCAAGCTCACGGTGTCGCGGGACTTGCTCGCAGCGCAAGGTATCCATTCAGTGCATGCGCGCATCACCGATGTGTTTGGAAACACCGCCGATGGGGCGTCCCTGGCCCTTCGGGTGGATGACCTGACTCCTCAGCCCGTGTTGAGTTGGGCGGTCGGTGCGAGCAGCAGTTTGGATGCCCCCGATGCCAAGACCGAACTCGTCGTCACCAGCGTAGATGTTGCCAACAACCCGTTGATAGCTGGGGACGTGCTGGGCCTCTACAGTGCAGACCGCTTGCTCATGAATCACAGGGTCAGCCAAGAAGAGGCCATGGCTGGGCAGGTCACGCTGACGTTGCGGGGCGCGGATTTGTCAGAGACTGGACCGCAGCGTCTGAGTGTGATGCTGCGCGATGGCGCGGGGCAACAAGCCGTCTCGCAAACACTGAACTTGCAGTATGGCGAGTCGCAGTCCAGTCCGGTCGCAACGCCCAGCCACGCCAGTGCAGCGCTGTCCCAACAATCTTGGGCCCTCAAGACCGGTCAGGGCGCGTGGGCGCGTTTGGACCAAACGGGCAGTTTTTCATCGGCCTATTACGGCGTGGAGGCGGACATATTTTTTGATGCGAGCGTATCGCACGCAGAGGAAACTGTTTTGTCCATGTACAACCCCGTGGATGGCTTTGAAGTGAAGTTGAAAGTTTTGGGGAACTATATCGTGATGGCGCACCCCGAAGGGGCCGCGGTGGGGTGGCATGCATTGACGCCAGGCTGGCATCACGTGGCCCTCAACTTCGCAGGCTATATACGAATCTTTGCGCTTGATGGCGGTGTGGTTTACAGCAACGCCGGAACGTATGCGCCGGGGATGACTTACAAATCACCCTTGGTAGGGCAGCAGTGGCAACTTGGCGTTGGTGGCAATGTGGCCACACCCGATGCACCGCAAACTTTCAACGGCTTGATTGCCAATGTGCGCATCTTGTCGGAGTACAAGGAAGCGGGCAGCGGTTATTACGCCAACAGTGCAGCCAGTGTGCCAGCCGACAATGCCAGCAACTGCTTGGGCTATTACAGTCTGGATGGTCAGACGGATAGCCAGACTGCGGTTGGGCGCCCCCTGACATTGTTGGGGGTCAAACCTGTCGACGCTTTTGCCCAGGTGCCAACAGGTATCACCCAAACGCCAACGCTGTTGCCGGTTCACCCCACGCTGACGGGCACCACCACGCCCTCGGCCCGCGTGCAGGTCTACCAGGTGTCTGGCAGCAACGAGTTGTTGGTGGGTGAGACGCAGGCGGATACCCGCGGCATCTGGCGACTTGACACCTCACTGGGTGCGGGCACTCAAAATGTGCGCATCAAAACCACGGCAACCCCTGCTGCTGCTGTGCCTGTTGTGCAAGACGTCAAACTGGACTTGCGCGATAGCGATGTGCTCAGCACACGTGCAGACGGTACACAGCTGCGTGACTTAAGCCTGATGTCGGGGAGCACGGCGCGCGATGTGTTTGTGGTCGACGCCCAAGCACGCGGCTACCGGTTGCTCACAGGCTTTTGTCTGGCTGACCCTCTGCGACCTGATGTTGCGAACTGCGATCAGTTGGACTTGCGCGAACTGCTGGCAGGACGTTACATGTCAGGCGTGACGCCACTGTCGCGGTTTGTGCGAGTGAATGCGGGTTCGGATGGTCAGGCAGTTTTGGCGATTGACCCTTTGGGTAGCGCTCATGGCGAATTTGACCCGACGCTGTGGTTTGCGTTTGCCGACATTGGCGCTGCAACGTTGCAACGCCGTTTGGAAACGCCAGAATTTCTGGGTCAGTTTTTGCTGATGGACGGCAGCGGTGGCTTGGCACGTATTCAGGCCTCGATGCGGGCCTTGGCCACGGATCAAGTGGCGACGGATCACCCGATGCCCAGGCTGGATGACTACGCGCAAATCGGTCTTTCTCAACAGGTGTCGCAGCTGGGGCGGAGCCAAGTCAATCAAATGTTGCAGGGTCGAGCCTTGCAGGGGCAGATTGCCGAGTCGGCTTTGCAAATTCGGGGTTGGTTGCTTGATGCGCAAGCTGCGTTGAACAAAGCTGCGCGTTACGCGGGCGGACTGGATGAGGCCTTCACCAATGAGGATGCACGCGCGTTGGGGCTTGCATCCAGTGTCGCTGCGCTGGCGTGGTTCAATCGGAAAATCTTGCAGGTGGGTGGGGTCAGTGCCAATTTGGGTGCTGATTTGTTGCAAGTGCAGCGGGTGCTTGACAAGATTGAGGCGCGCGTGGGTCAAGCGAGTGGCCCCACCCTGACCGCCGACGATGTGCTGGGACTGGGTTATCTTGATGTACCTTGCGACGCAGCCAGCCTGGCCTTGCTCAATGATGTGTTGTTGCATGAGTTCCCCGCATTGGCCGTTCAAATGAGCCACTTGGATGCCGTGATGCACAGCCTGCGGGCCTTGTACGCTTGGGTAAACAGCCATGACGTGACTGCGGATGGCAAGTTGGACACGCTGAGCGTGAGCAATCTGCACACGCTTGGCATTGAGGTTGCCAAAGGTGCTGTGACGCTCAACAGCGAAGAGAACCTTCAAGTTCTTTCGCAACTTGCAGGGGTCGGCATGGCAGGGTTGCAACAGGTCAAAGATATACAGACCTTGGTGGATCGGGGTGTGCATGACGTCTTGTCTGCCCTCAGCTTGCAAGTGCATGACATCAGCCTGCGGCAAGACCTGAACAACAGTCCTTTGTCATTGGGCTCTTTCATTGTCAGTGCACGCGATGATCACACGGTATCTGAGCTGTCGACCCAAGCCTATTGGCGCCTCGACGGCATCCCGGCAGGCTGGCGTCTGACGAAGGGCGAGCGCACGGCTGATGGCAGCTGGCTTGTCAAAGTCGATCAAATGCTGGACTTGGCATTGCAGTTGCCTGCGGACTTCAAGGGCCAGACCGAGTTCACCTTGCGCGTGAATTACAACTACCAAGATGCCGATGGCCGCGTGCGAACCACCCAAAAAGACAGCGTGGTCAAGGTGACGGGGGCTTACCGAATTCAGGACCCTTATGCCCCTTGGGGCAGTGAAGATCAGCGCCTGGGCTTGGACGTGCTTTGGAATGAAGGTTTGCGCGGACAGGGAATGACAATCGGCATAAGCGATGGTAGCAAGTTGATCACACCGGACAGTCAATTTGACTGGAGCAAAATCATTGCCGCGAGCACCCAACCAGCGTCGGCCCTCACATCCAGTTCATTTGGACAAGCTACCCATGCCACCGTAGTTGCAGGCGTCATGCTGGCCCAGCACGATGGGTTGTTGAATGCCGGTGTTTCCCCCTTGTCGTGGTTAGATGCCGATTGGGCCCATCACCTGGACCGAAAAGGTTTGCGCGTGATCAATCTCAGCATTAGTAGTGTTAACCGCACCTTGACTGAAGTGGGCAAAGATGCCTTGGATGAATCCTATTCGAAGCTTTACGGGGGCCTTGGCCTGGTCAAGGTCTACGGGGCGGGCAATTTTGGATGGACCGACAACACCGCCAGCATGCCCTTTCCCTCCACGCGCGGCGTGATCGCCGCCGGTGGGGTCAATCCAGCGGGGGGGCGTTTTTTCGACACATCGTGGGGAGACGCGGTATTCATATCTGCCTTGGGTGAGGGGGTGCTTGGCGGCTTTCCGGACAACAACGGCGTGGCCTATTTGGTGTCGGGCCAAGCCGGCACGAGTTTCGCTGCCCCTTATGTTTCTGCGGTGGTCAACCTCATGCTGCAGGCTGTCCCCAATCTGTCAGTGCGCGATGTCAAGGACATTCTTGCCTACTCAGCACACCAGCCCAGCAGCGGTATCTTGGGGCAGCTCAACGGCAGTGACCGGGCCAACGGCGGTGGTTTGTACCATGACGAAGGCATTGGGTTTGGCATCGTGAATCCTTTGGGTGCTGTGCGCTTGGCGCAAAGCTGGATACTGCCCGGCGGCGCCAACACGGCGAAATTGACCACGGACTGGAGTGCCTTGACCGTGTCTGGCGCGGACGATGCCACCCCGGGCTGGGACTTGCCCACGAATAAAGGGCAACCCTTGACCATCAATTTCAATGTGTCTCAGCCCATGGATCTGGAGCATGTCGATGTTTATCTACGGCTGAAAACGTCGTACTACAAAAATTTAAACGCCAACCTGATTTCGCCTTGCGGCACCGTCGCTGCTGTTGTGACCGGTACAGTTGATTCGGTACCTTCGGGTGTGGTGGACGGCACAAAGGAATACAAGTTCGGTCTGTCACGCTTTTGGGGCGAGCATGACGAGGCGGGCACTTGGCAGCTTCAGTTTAACTACAACAGCGAAGGGAGTTTCAGTGGCGAGGTGCGCAGCGCCAGTATTCGTTTTTCCAAGGAAAGCGACGCCCAAGCTCTCAACGACCGCTTTGTCTACACCAACGATTTTTTTCGCCTGGCAGCGCTGGACGCGAACCGTTTGACGCTGCACGACCAAGATGGTGGTGGCATCAACACCGTCAATCTCGCGGCCGTATCGACATCCGCGATCGTTGCCGACCTCAATGCGGGCAGCATCAACTTTTCAGCTTGGAACAAGACGGTGACTATCGCGAGCGACACGCATATCCAAAACTTGGTTGGCGGTGAATTGTCAGATGTGATCAAAGGCAATGACAGCAACGTTTTGTGGGGCATGAATGGCGCAGACACCTTGGTTGCCAGGGGAGCACATAACGTTTTAGATGGTGGTGACGGCGATGATCTGCTGTTGTTTTCTTCCACCAGCGATCGCGTCACAGGAGGCCAGGGCAATGACCTCTTTGCCTTCTATGGCGATGCACCCGACGACAAGCTGTTGTTGGCGTCACTGGTTGATTTCAATGCATCGCAAGATTTCTTGCTGCGACAAAACAAAACCGACCACAAATGGCAGACCGCTTTATTCAGCGCCAATGATGGCAGTTTTGTTGCTTGGCAGACGGTGCATGATTCGATGTTGACCGCACGGCTGAACGCAGTGATTTGAGCGCCTCAAACCTGCGAGAGCGATGCACTCTTGCAATGCGGGTGAGTAGGTTTAACGCAAGGCCTTCACCACAGCATCCCCCATCTGAGCCGTGCCCACCTTGGTGGTGCCTTCGCTGTAGATGTCGGGGGTGCGCAGGCCTTGGGTCAACACGGCTTTCACGGCGGTCTCGATGCGGTCAGCTGCGGCGGCTTGGTTCAAGCTAAAGCGCAGCATCATAGCGGCGCTCAGGATGGTAGCCAAGGGGTTGGCCACGCCTTGGCCTGCGATGTCGGGGGCGCTGCCGTGGCTGGGTTCGTACAAACCTTGGTTTTTGCTGTTCAGCGAGGCCGAGGGCAGCATGCCGATAGAGCCCGTCAGCATGGAGGCTTCGTCGCTCAAGATGTCGCCAAACATATTGCCAGTCACCACCACGTCAAAGCGCTTGGGCTCTCTCACCAGTTGCATGGCTGCGTTGTCAACGTACATGTGGTCGAGGGCGATGTCTGGGTATTCTTTGCCCACTTCGCTTACCACGTCTTTCCAGAACTGGAAGGTTTCCAACACGTTGGCTTTGTCCACGCTGGTCACGCGGCCCTCTTTGCCTGCGGCTTTGCGCTTGCGGGCAGCTTGGAATGCCACGTGTGCAATGCGTTCGATCTCGGGCTTGGAGTAGCGCATGGTGTCAAACGCTTCTTCGCTACCTGGGAAGTGGCCGTCAGTGGCCACGCGGCGACCACGCGGCTGGCCGAAGTAAATATCGCCTGTGAGCTCGCGGATGATCAGGATGTCCAGACCCGAGATCAATTCAGGCTTCAAGCTCGATGCACCCACCAATTGCTCGTAGCAAATGGCGGGGCGGAAGTTGGCAAACAGGCCCATGTGTTTGCGCAGCCCCAGAATGGCTTGCTCGGGGCGCAGAGGGCGGTCAAGGGTGTCGTATTTCCAGTCGCCCACCGCGCCGAACAACACGGCGTCGGAGTCCATGGCTAGCTTCAGCGTGGCTTCGGGCAGGGGGTGGCCGTGCGCGTCAAACGCAGCGCCGCCGACCAGCGCAGTTTCAGATTCAAATTGGAGGTCGAGGACGTTCAAGACTTTGACGGCTTCAGCCACGATTTCTGGGCCAATGCCGTCGCCGGGAAGGATTGCGATTTTCATGTGTTGTTCTTCTAAGTGGGTTTACATCGTGTGCGCCAACCAAGGCTTGGTGGCCAAGCGCTCGGCTTCAAAGGCTTTGATTTTGTCGGACTGGCGCAGGGTCAGGCCAATGTCGTCAAAGCCGTTGAGCAAGCAGTATTTGCGGAAGGCTTGCACGTCAAA
Organism: Limnohabitans sp.; assembly: GCF_031538885.1. Classification (GTDB taxonomy): domain Bacteria; phylum Pseudomonadota; class Gammaproteobacteria; order Burkholderiales; family Burkholderiaceae_C; genus Limnohabitans. The sequence goes on along the minus strand of NZ_JAVKLW010000005.1, from coordinate 1,965 downwards.
CGGGATGGCTTCGCCCCCTCCGCCATTTCCTTGGCGCACGATGACTTGGTTTTCCAAATCGACCGTCAACTCATAGCCGGGGAAGGCGAAGGTTTCGTTGAACAACAGGTCAATCGTGGCTTCAGGCAACACGATGGGCAGCAAGCCGTTTTTGAAACAGTTGTTAAAGAAGATGTCGGCAAAGCTCGGTGCAATGACGGCGCGAAAACCGTATTGGTCAATCGCCCAAGGCGCGTGTTCGCGTGAGGAGCCACAGCCAAAGTTCTTGCGCGCCAACAACACGGATGCACCTTGGTAGCGCGGCTGGTTCAGCACAAAGTCTGGGTTGGGTTTGCGGCTAGCAGGGTCTTGGCCGGGCTCGCCGTGGTCCAAGTAGCGCCACTCGTCAAATAGGTTGGGACCAAAGCCCGTCTTGCGGATGGACTTCAAAAACTGCTTAGGGATGATGGCGTCCGTGTCGACGTTCTCGCGGTCCATCGGCGCCACGATGCCTGTGTGGAGGGTGAATTTTTGCATGAGATAAAGAAAAATTAGGGGCCGTGTGAAAGTGCAATGGGCGAGCTTGTTTCAAGCAAACATCAACCTCCCTCGCGGTACAGGGATTGAGCGCTTGAGCTTGTGGGCTGTTTCCAGCCACTCGTCGATCACGATCTGAGCATGAGACAAGGCTTCGCTATACGTGGCGCCATCGGCCATACAGCCAGCCAGCTCGGGGGCTTCGGCAATGAAGCACCCATCAGCTTCACTCCAGTAAATGATGATTTCATAGCGACTATTCATTGGTTTCTCCCTTAACTACTAAGCGATATTTGACAATCAACTCGCGCACCTGCTTGACTTGGTAGGGCTTAGAAGTGGAGCCTTTGGGTTGCAAATTCACGATCTCAGAAATACCGTCCCTGTAAAAAATGTGATGCGAACCCTTGATGCGACACTGAAAACCCAGTTTTCCTAGTACTTTAACAAGATCAGAAAAAGCGATGGTGTGATCGCTTTGTCCACTTAATAAAGCATAGAGAAGTTTTTCAAACTAGCTCATTGGGGTTGATCTTGTTCAGCCGTATCTCGACACGCTCACCAAGACTTCGAGCTAAAGTCAGTCTTTCGGATGGACTTCAAAAACTGCTTGGGGATGATGGCGTCCGTGTCGACGTTCTCGCGGTCCATCGGCGTCACGATGCCTGTGTGGAGGGGGAGTTTTTGCTGGAACTTTGGGTAAGACTTTGCAACTTCCTGAGCCAGACGCCGTTGGGGTTTGATTCCCGTCAAGGTAGGTGTCCTGGACTATGGCAAGACTCCTAGGATCAATCGCGTATTTTTCAACTTGCTGCAAGGTATTTGCTTTACGTTGCCAAACGATATGTGTCGGTGAAAACTGTGCATCAGCAGTGAACCCTGCATTGCTGCCTTCGTAGGTTTGCGTTACTTTACCGGTGGACTCGTTGACCGATAGGTCTACTTCGACAATGCGTGTGCTTAAACGGCATTGCAAGTACACCGGATTGGCAAAGACAATACCCGTCGAAAAAAAGCTAGAGCAGCGCTGAATAGTCCTTGTTTCATGACTAAGCCTTCGTTCCATTCATTTGTCTTGCTGTTTGCAGGGCTTCTTGCCGAGTGGTGGTAACTGAAATTAATTTGCAGAAAGGAAACTCTCGGCGCAGCTCAACTTCTCTGACGGGGTGATTGCCAAATCGAAAACGACGTGTGGCAGCAGTTGCGTGCTGCTCTCCTACATCGTAGATGCCCCAAGATCGAGGTGTGGTGTATCGGTTCATGAAACTCATGCACAAATTTTTAGACGGCGGATTCAAGGACGAAGTGTAACACGCTTTAACGAGGCATGGAATACCTCGTGAGGTGTCTTGAATCCTAGTCGCTTTCTGGGGCGGTGATTCAATCGGTTTTCAATCATAGTCAATTCCTCATCCGTCACGGTTTCCATGCGGCGCTTCTTTGGGATGT
>NZ_JAVKLW010000074.1:0-14215 GCF_031538885.1 Limnohabitans sp. | reverse complement strand
TTGGTATCGTTCTTCTCGGCTGAGGTGCTTGTACATTGGGCAACTTCGACTTGGCGGTTAAAGCGGCCATGATGCTCTCGCATCCTCAGCCACCTATAACCAGTTCATCTTTGTTGCACTTCGTCCTTGAATCCGCCTTTAAACCTGTCTGCGGTATCTTCGTTTTGAGCGGCCGCGACCCATGCTTTGCGAATAAATACAAACATAAGCAACGCAAAACATGCCATTAGCATGGCTAGCAAAACAACCAAGCCAAGTTTGGGTGACGTTTTACGCTGTGGAAAGCTGGGCTCCTGAGCAAACACCTCCTTGCCTTTGGCTTGCAGCCTGAGACCAAGCTCCAAGTTGTTAAGTTTTAAATTTACTGTCTGTGCTTTGGCTGAATAAAGTGAGTTTTCTTTAGCCCGATGACGCTCAATCAGATACACACCATCTGCAATAGATTGGTTATTGATGTTTATCTCTTGGAGAATGGCTTCTTTTTCTTTGCCTTTGGGTTGCAACTCAATGAACAAAGCATCCATGGCTGCTTGCCCAAGAGCTTGGGCCGCTTCTGGCGTAGCCCCTTTGGACACTACCGTAGCTAGCTTGGTTTTTTTATCGATGGCGTAGCTAAGGTGCTTTTTTAATTCAGAACGCGCATCGTCTTTAATGCCGTCCGCTTTTTGCAAAAAGCCAAACCTCTCAATCAACGGGTCTAGCAGAGGCGCCGCATGCAGCAAGGCAACCTCTTCTTCCGTCAATCGCACAATAGCCACCGACTCGAACGTTGGGGGCCACAAAAAGCTCACCCCGCCAGCAATAACTCCAGCCACTAAAGGACCAAACACCAAAAGCTTCCAAGACTCGGCCAAAGTAACCAAGATGTCTAAGAAGCTAATTTCATCTTCTTGGCCGTTGTGAATCATCTGTTCTGTCATGCGATCTCTTTGCGTTGTTGGGGGACTTTGCCAAAACGGCGCTCACGGGTGGCATACCAATGCAAGGCTTTGTTGAGCTCCGACTCACCAAACTCAGGCCAAAGCACATCTGTGAAATACAGCTCGGCATAAGCGGCTTGCCACAGCAAGAAGTTGCTGATGCGCTGCTCGCCACCTGTGCGAATCAGCAAATCAAGGTCAGGCATGTCAGCCGTACTGAGGTGTTGGGCTAAATGCGCTTGTGTGAGACTGTGCAGATCAGCACCAGGGTTCGCGGTTTGCCAGTTTTTAACTGCCTGCACGACATCCCATTGCCCCCCGTAGTTGGCGGCCACCGCGAGGATGATGGTTTGATTGTTTTGTGTGGCAAGCTCTGCTGCACGAATGCGGCTTTGTAGCGCTGGTGCAAAGCCTGCTACATCGCCGATGACTTTCAGGCGTACACCAGTCGCGGCTAACGCGCCCATTTCTTTTTCTAGGTATTGCACAAACAGGTTCATGAGGATGGACACCTCATCAGCAGGGCGGCTCCAGTTCTCTGTGCTAAAGGCAAAAAGCGTGAGGCATTGGATGCCAAGCTTGGTGCAGTGCTGAACCAAGGCTTTCACACCTGCGGCCCCTTTGGCATGCCCCACGGTGCGCGGCATGTGCTGCTTTTGCGCCCAACGACCATTGCCGTCCATGATGATGGCAATATGCCGAGGACTTGTTGGCGGTGTATGTGTAGTCACTTTATTGAGGCTTGCACCAGGGCAGGCACGCTACCGCCCTTTCGCTCACAAGCAAACTCTGCAATTATCAGGGATATACGTTTGTATTCAGCTGACGGCCACATCTAAAACAACTCTTTTAGCTGGGTCGCTCAGTAATGCGTAAGCTATCTAGGGCTATGCGTAGCTTTTGCGGCTGCCCCAACAACTCCACCAACACAAAGGAGCGGGTCTCACCATCATGGGCGATGTACTTGCCTTCTAGGCCTTGCAGCGGCCCGCTGGCTACTTGCACGCTGTCACCAGGAGCGAACATACGCGCTAGGGTTTCTGGCGGGGCTTCTTTTAAAAATGCAATGAACTCAGAAGGCACCTTGGCGGGTTGGGAACCAAAGCTGACGAGCTTGCTTACACCCAAAGTCGATCGAATAGGCCCCCAGTTTTGCGTTTGGTCATCCAACTGGATAAACAGGTAGCGGCTGAACATAGGCTCGGTCACCGCTTGCACACGCTGGCTCCGCAGTTTTTGCACTTGCATGGTGGGCAAGAAGCAGGTGAAGCCTTGGTCTTGCAAGTTTTCTAAGGCACGCACTTCTTGGCGGGGTTTGGTGTGGACCACGTACCAAGCGGTGGTGTTTGTCTCTGTCATTTCGCTACTCATTGCCAAACAAGTCTAACTAAACTTTCTATGGTGTTTCGTTGCGCACGGCGTTAAAGTGTAGTTTTATGTTTTGTTTGAAAGCTTGCACACATGTCTACCAAAAACCCGTTTGACCCCGCCGCCATGTCTGACAACGTGAAGGCGCAAGCCCAACAAATTTGGCTCGCAGGCTTGGGTGCATTCGCCAAGGCGCAAGAGGATGGCACCAAGGCTTTTGAAAAGCTGGTTAGTGATGGCATCAGCATGCAGCGCAAAGTACACACCACAGCCGAAGAGAAACTGGCGGAGGCCACGAAAAAAGCCACGCAAGCCGCACACACCTTGAGCGAACGCGCCACAGGCCAATGGGGCAAGCTAGAAGGCATTTTTGAAGACCGCGTGGCCAAGGCACTGCACAGCCTGGGTCTGCCTTCCGCAGCGCAGATGGAGGCGTTGCACGCACGCGTGGCCACACTAGAAGCGCAACTGGGTCAAGGCAAAACCAAAACAACGGCCGCGCGCGCGGCCAAGCCAAGCACCAAAACCGCAGCAAAGCCTGCCGTCAAAAAAGCGCCAGCTAAAAAAGCAGCCAAAAAATAATTCAGCGCGACGCTCAAACAACGGTATGGCAAAAAAAGCGCCACGCAGAACAGCAGAGCGAATTTTAGAGGTCACGCTTGACCTCTTCAACCGCTTTGGTGAGCCCAATGTGTCAACCACACTGATCTCGTCCGAGCTCAACATCAGCCCGGGCAACTTGTACTACCACTACCCAGCCAAGGAAGAGCTGGTGACGGCGCTGTACAACCGCTACGAAACCGCACTGGACGCCCTGCTAGATGCCGCCCCTGGTGTGCATGATGTGGAGGGTGCTTGGTTCTTCATGCACACGCTGTTTGAGCTGGTGTGGCAATACCGTTTTCTGTATCGGGACTTGAACGACCTTCTCAGCAAAAACCGTCGTTTAGAAACACACATCAAAGATGCGCTGCTGCACAAGACCACTGCATTTCGCACCTTGCTGGATAGCCTAGAACACGATGGCGCACTGGCCATGACCGTCTCTGAGCGTGAAGCCACGGCCACACACATGGTGGTGATGCTGACGTGGTGGTTGAGCTACGAATATGTGCGCGACCCACGCCATGCGCTAGAGCCAGAGAGTGCGCAAGCCTCACTGCTGCGCGGTGCCAAACATGTGCTGAGTTTGTTGCTGCCCTATGCAACGCCTGAACACAAAGCACATTTGACGGCACTGCTCTCGGCCTACTGAACGCGCAAAAGAATTGGGTTCTGACCCCAATTACTTTAAGTAGGTTTCAACAAGCCTGACCCAATAGGTGGCGCCCAGTGGGATGAGCGCATCGTTGAAGTCGTAATTGGGGTTGTGCAGGGTGCAGGGGCCTTCGCCATGCCCCATCTCACGGTGTACGCCGTCGCCGTTACCGATAAAGCAATACGCACCGGGTTTGGCTTGCAGCATGTAAGAGAAGTCTTCGGCCCCCATGGTGGGCTCTTGCGCCACCACATTGGCTGACCCAACAATCTGCGCCATCACCTCCCGAGCGAACGCGGTTTCCGCAGCGTGGTTGATGGTGGGGGGGTAGTTGCGCTCAAACTCAAAGGTGCATGTGGCACCAAAGGCCGCGCAGGTGTGGGTGGCAATGTCGCGCATGCGTTGCTCAATCATGTCGAGCACGTCAAGGCTAAATGTGCGCACCGTGCCTTGCAATTCGCAGTGGTCTGGCACCACGTTGGTGGCTTCGCCGGTGTGAATCATGGTGACGGAGATCACACCCGCATCGACAGGTTTTTTGTTGCGACTGATGATGGTCTGAAAGGCTTGCACCATTTGACACGCAATGGTCACAGGGTCGATGCCGTTGTGCGGCAGTGCCGCGTGGCAGCCTTTGCCGTGGATGGTGATTTTGAATTCATTGCTCGACGCCATGACAGGACCCGCACTCAACGCGAATTGACCTTCTTGCAGGCCCGGCCAGTTGTGCATGCCATACACCGCTTGCATGGGGAACTTGTCAAACAAACCATCGCGCATCATTTCGCGAGCGCCGCCCCCGCCTTCTTCGGCGGGCTGGAAGATGAAGTACACCGTGCCATCGAAGTCTTTGTGCGTTGACAAGTGCTGCGCTGCGGCCAAGAGCATGGCCACATGGCCGTCGTGGCCGCAAGCGTGCATCTTGCCCTTGTGCTGGCTGGCGTGTGCAAATTGGTTGAACTCTTGCATGGGCAGGGCGTCCATGTCGGCACGTAGGCCGATGGCGCGGTCGCTGCTGCCGTTTTTCAGAATGCCCACAACACCTGTCATGCCCATGCCACGGTGAACGGGGATGCCCCATTCGGTGAGCTTTTGCAGCACCAAATCGGCCGTGCGAATTTCTTCAAAGCACAACTCAGGGTGGGCATGAATGTCGCGGCGAACGGCCGCTATGCCAGGGGCTTGTGTGACGATGGAATCAATGACTTTCATGGCTCTGAGTCTAGCCGCTGGCCCACCCCTTTGTCACGCAGGGCATCCCACATACGCCTACAAACTCAGTACAAAGCGCGGGATGGCCACACAGGCGTGGGGTGGTCCAACCGCTGCTTGGCAATCTCTAGCAAGCCGTCAAAGATGAGCGAGTCCACCAACTCAAACTGCACCGACATGCTGGGAGCCATTTTCCAACCTGCGCCACCGGTCATGTAGCAAGCGGGCTCGGCACCACAGTGTTGACGCACGTGTTGCACCATGCGCTCGACCGCACCCGCAATGGCGTAGGTGCCGCCGCTGGTGAGGGCGTCGCTGGTGTTGGCTGGGAACTCACACACTTCGCCTGTGGGCACGCGCAAACCAGCCGTGCCCGACTCCAAGGCACGCAGCATGATGCCGTGGCCGGGCAAGATCAGTCCGCCCAAGAACTTGCCAGTCGCATCAATCGCCTCCACCGTCACCGCTGTGCCCACCATCACCACCACCATCGGGCGCGGAGCTTGACCTTGGGTTTGTTGCAACATGCGCGCATGGGCGCCAATCATGGCCACCCAACGGTCGGCCCCTAAACGTGTGGGGTGGTCATAGCCGTTGGTCATGCCAGCCTCGGCGGCGGAGGACACGGCCCAATGTGGCGTGATGTCCCACAGCTCCATTTGTGCTTCCACGCGTCGGCGAATCGCCTCGCCTGCCACGATGCAGCCCAGCATGTGGGTAGGCTCGGGCAGATCGCGCCAGTCTTCATCGGCCAAACGGTCGATGTTTTCTAAAAACACGGCACCATGGCCCAGCAGCTTGGCGCGGGGTGCAGGACTTTCGTACACGCCCCACTTGAGGCGTGTGTTGCCCACATCGAGTGCAAGAAATGTCATAGATGGTTCAGTTTTGACGCCAAGGCAGGCCGCGCATGCGCCAGCCTCCGGTTGCGCCGCGATGGCCAAGATCGTTGGTATCGCCCTCGAAACCTTCAAGGATGTTGTAGGCCTCTAAGCCCAACTCAGTGGCACGCTTGGCAGCGGCCACAGAGCGCACTCCACTGCGGCACAGCAGTACCAGCTTTTTGCCATTGGCAGCAGTGGCTATGGCTTCATCAAAGGAGGGGTTCATCGCCATGCCCGGCCATTGCTTCCATGCCACAGCCATGGCACCCGGGACAAAGCCTACCCATTCGCGTTCGGCATCTGTGCGCACATCCACCAGCACCGCTATGCCAGACTGCACCCAGTCATGGGCCATTTTAGGCGTCACATCCCCAGCATAACCATCGGCAGGGCGTGCTTGTGAAGAGGGGGGATGGGCAGACATGAAATGAAAGAAGGGGCGTAAAACCGTAGGCAGTATAGAGACTGAACCTACGTTTAACGCCCCTTGCGGAGGAAACCCTAGGAGGTTTTTGGTAAAGACCTCAGTGGCTACCGCCGAGATAAGCGGCTTTGACAGCGGGGTCGTTCTTCAACTTGCTGGCTTCACCGTGTACCGAGATGCGGCCGTTTTCCATCACATAGCCGTAGTCGGCCACGTTCAAGGCCGCAGCAGCGAACTGCTCCACCAACAGCATGGTCACGCCTTGGCTCTTGAGGTTTTCAATGATTTTGAAAACCTCTTCCACAAGAATAGGCGCCAAGCCCATGGAGGGCTCGTCAAGCAACACCACTTCAGGGTTGAGCATCACCGCGCGGGCCATGGCCAGCATTTGCTGCTCGCCACCCGACAAGGTGCCCGCCAGTTGGTTGCGGCGCTCTTTGAGGCGAGGGAACAAGTCCATCGCGCGGTCCAAGTCGCCCGCCACATCGCCCTTAGGACGGCTGCCGGTCAAGCGAGGAAAAGCACCCAAGGTCAGGTTGTCCGTCACCGTCATGGTGGCAAACACGCGACGGCCTTCAGGCGAGTGGGCCAAGCCACGCTTGGCAATCGAGAAAGACTCCATGCCATCGATGCGCTCACCATTGAGCGTGATCTCGCCCGCAGTGGGTGCAATCATGCCGCTGATAGCGCGCATGGTGGTGGTTTTGCCAGCACCGTTAGAACCGATCAAGGTCACCACTTTGCCTTTGGGCACTTCCAAAGAAATGCCATGCAGCACGTGGACTTTGCCGTAACCGGCTTCGAGGTTTTTAATCGTCAACATCTCTTGTTCTCCGTGTGCGCTTAGGCTGCTGTACCGCCGAGATAGGCTTCAATCACCTTCTCATCAGCCTGCACTTGTGCGGGCAAACCTTCGGCAATTTTTTGACCGAAGTCGAGGACCGAGACCGTGTCGCAAACCCCCATCACCACATCCATGTGGTGCTCGATCAAGATCACGGTGATGCCGTGGTCGCGAATCTTGCGGATGATTTGAATCAACTCTTTGATGTCGGGCGCGGTCAGGCCAGCGGCAGGCTCGTCGAGCAACAACAGTTGCGGGTCCAGCGCCAAGGCACGCGCGATTTCGAGCAAGCGTTGTTTGCCATAGGGCAAGTTACGCGCCTGCTCATCCGCCAACTCGGCCAAACCCACAAAACTCAGCAGGCCCATGGCGCGTTCGTTTGCGGCTGTGTCTTCACTGACATAGCGTGAGGAGTTGAACGCCACGTCCACGAAATTACTGTGGAAGGTGTGATGCAAACCGACCAACACGTTTTGCAGTGCCGTCATCTCACCAAACAACTGCACGTTTTGGAAGGTCCGAGCAATGCCAGACAAGGCGATGTCTGACGATGTCCGTCCCACCACGGAGGTGCCTTCAAACTCAATGCTGCCCGCGGTGGGCACATAGATCCCGGTGAGCACGTTCATCATGGTGCTCTTGCCAGAGCCGTTGGGGCCAATCAAGCCGTGGATGGTACCGCGCTTGATGCGCAGATCCACTTGATTGATCGCTTTCAAGCCACCAAACTGCATCAACACTTGGCTGGCCACCAACAGGTCTTCACCACCGCTCTTGGCGGCGCGGATGATGGGATCACCACTGCTGGTCATATGTTCCACATGGTGTGTGCCACTGCCCTGTTTGCGGTGGGCCCACAAGCTACGCACAAAGCCGACGATGCCGTCTTGCAAGTAGTAGACGACGAACAAAATCATCAAACCAAAAATCGACAAGCGCCAATCGGTGATGTTGTCGAGCCAGAAAGCAAAAACCGCCAAGGCAGCCGTGCCCACCACAGGCACCGCCATGGTTTGGAAGGTGGTGATCTTGCGCGCCACACCGATCACGGCACCTACCAACATACACAAGGCCAATACGCTGGCGACCATGCGGAACATTTCCAAGTCGTCCAACAGCTTGGGCAACAACACGATGATGGTCGCGCCCAGCATCGAGCCGATACGCGTTTTGCGTCCGCCCATGATGACGGCCAACAAGAACATCACGGTGAGCTCGTTGTTGTACGTGTTGGGGGAAATGTATTGTTCAGAATAGGCATACAAACAACCCGCCAAGCCAGCAAAACCCGCACTGATGACGAAGGCGTACACCTTGTAGCGATACACCGAAACGCCCATACAGTCAGACGCCACAGGGCTGCCACGCAAGGCCTCAAACGCACGACCCAGCTGTGAGCGCAACACACGGTGCACCACCAACAAAGACAAGGCCAACAACGCTGTCACCACCCAGTAAAACGATTGCTCGTCAAACTTGTAGCCCGCCACAGTGGGCTTGGGAATTTTCAAACCCATGGGGCCTTCGGTAAGGAAGGTCATCTCATTGATCAAAATTTGGATGATGGTGCCAAACGCCAAGGTGACCATAGCCAAGTACGGGCCAGACACACGCAGAGCCGGCAAGGCCAGCAACGCGCCAAAGACCGCCGTGACAGCAATGCTCGCGGGCACGATGACCCAGAACGGGGCACCGAGTTTCATGAACAGCACGCCCGCGGTGTAGGCGCCAATGCCAAACAAACCCGCATGGCCCAAAGACACTTGACCGGTGTAACCCACCACGATGTCCAAACCAAACAACAAGATCGCGTAGATCATGATGGTTTCGACCAAGTGGATGTAATACGGGTTGTGCGTGAAGATGGGCACCAGTGCCAACAGCGCAAAGCCCAACACAGATGCGATTAAATATTTGCGATGCATGTTTAGACCTTCTTGATCGCAGATTTACCAAACAGTCCGGCAGGCTTGACCGCCAAGACCAAGAGCAACAAGACCAAGCCGGGTACATCTTTGTAACCAGTGGAAATGTAAAAACCTGTGGTGGTTTCGGCCACACCCAAAATGATGCCGCCCACGATGATCCCCATGCCACTGGTCAAACCACCAATGATGGCCACCGCAAACGCCTTGAGGCCCAACACAGCACCCATGGTCGCGCCAGTCAGGGTGAGTGGCGCAATCAACACACCGGCAAACGAAGCCGTAAGTGAAGACAAGGCATATGAGAACGTGATCACCAAGCCCGTATTGATGCCCATCAACTTAGCGGCATCACGGTCGTTGAAGGTCGCCACGACAGCTTTGCCGTAAATGGTTTTGCGGTTGAAAAACTCCACCGCCAACATCATCACCAAAGCGCCACCAATCACCAACAATTCCATCGGCAACACATTGGCACCTAGCACCTTTATGGGAGCTTCTGGCAAGGGTGAAGGAAACTTCAAATCGTCGCGACCCCAAATGTTTTCGGCCACGTTTTTAAAAATAATGCCCAAGGCGATGGTGGACATGATCCAACCAAACTCGCTCTTGATTTTGATGGCGGGGCGAACGCCAACGCGCTCCACCAGGGCGCCTTGCAGCAGGCCAAAGGCACCGACCACAGGCAACGCCAACCAATAATTGACGCCCAAGGAATCAACCAAGGTCAGGCCCACCAAGGCGCCCAACATCAGGGCTTCGCCTTGACCGAAGTTCAGTGTGTCAGAGGTAGCAAACGTTAACTGGTAGCCAAACGCGATGACCGCGTAAATCATTCCCAGCGCTACGCCACTGTAGATAAGTTGCAGCAGGATTTCCATAATTGCGCTCTGGTGTTAGTGAGGAAACTCGAAGACAGAAAAAAGCACCGTACCAGCAGCTTGTGCGGTTGATACGGTGCTCGTGAGCCTAAAAATTACTTTTTGGCGGGTTGCTTGGCAACCTTGGTACGGATGTCCGAACCTTTCTTACGATCCTCTTCGTAGGCGTACACCACTTTGCTACCTTTGACTTCACCGAACACGGGAATGTTGGCGGTGATGGCTTCGTGGTCGTCATGTGTGAATGGCTTGTCATACGTGGTCACGACGCCTTCCACCTTGGCTTGTAAGTTCTCCAAGGCTTCGCGCACCTTAGAACCTTCGGTGGTACCGGCTTGCTTGATAGCCGCGGCCAACAAGTAGACCGAGTCGTAACCTTGAGCCGCCGACACAGGTGAGTCGATGCGGTTGTTCTTAGGCTTGAAGGTCTTCAAGTAGCTTTCGATGAAGGCTTTGCGCTTCATGGTGTTGGGCTCTTGGATGAAGGTTTGCGGCATGCGCGCGCCCTCACCACCAGGGCCTGCGTTGTCGATGAAGTTGGCCATTGACAAAGTCCAGCTACCAATCATCGGGACTTTCCAGCCCAGCTTGGTCATGCCGTTGGCGATTTGCGCCAACTCTGGGCCAATCGCGTAAGTCAAGATCGCTTCAGCACCGGCCTCTTTGGCTTTGAGCAACTGAGCCGTCATATCCACGTCTTTCACGTTGAACTTTTCAACCGCCACGGCTTTCACGCCTTTGGCTGCCAAGGCTTTTTCCAAGTCATCACGGCCAAGTTGGCCGTAGTTGGTGGAGTCCGCCAAAATCGCGACCTTCTTAAAGCCACGACGTGCGATGGCTTCTTCCACAATCATCGGTGCTTGAATGCTGTCATGCGCGGCATTGCGGAAGATGTAGTTGTCAGGGAACTCAGGTGCCTTGAACTGCTGCGTGACGATAGAGCCAGTGGCCACGTTGTTGAACACAGGGATTTTGGCTTCTTGGTAGAAGCGCTGCGAAGCCAAAGCCACGCCAGTGTTGATGAAGCCCATGGTCGCGACCACTTGCTCTTTGTTGATCAACTCTTGGGCAATTTGCACGCCACGTTCGTTCTTCGCTTCGTCATCACGCTCCACGAGTTGCAACTGCTTACCCAACACGCCGCCGGCTTTGTTGATCTCAGCCGTTGCCAAGCGCACGCCATCGCGCATGCTCACACCCATGGAGGATGAGCCGCCTGTGTACGGGCCCGTCACGCCCACTTTGATGGCGTCTGCCGCAGTGGCCAAACCAGCGGCAAACATCAGCGATGCAATCGCGGTTAATTTCAAGGTACGAATCATGGTGTCTCCAGAAAAATATAAAGATACGGTGTTATTTTGGCTGACTATGCAGCACGAAATCACGCATTTACTATAAAAGAATAAATTTCAACATTGCTCTAAATTTTTCAGTGTTAGCTAACGTAAACCCTAGGATTGATGCGGTTCGCAAGGCTTTCTGCCCAAAATTTATGAAGCGTCGTTATGATTTACGTTTACGTTTACGTTTACGTAAACGTAAACTCACCAACCTTCCGTTTTCCGGAGCACCGCATGTCTGACTTGTCCGCCGAATTCCAAGCCCTTGCCAACTACAAGCCCACGCAAAAAGTGCGCTTCGTCACCGCTGCTTCTTTGTTTGATGGGCACGATGCTGCCATCAACATCATGCGCCGGATCTTGCAAGGCATGGGCGCTGAGGTGATCCACCTCGGCCACAACCGCTCGGTGGACGAAGTGGTGACCGCCGCGCTGCAAGAAGACGTGCAAGGCATTGCCATCAGCTCGTACCAAGGCGGCCACGTGGAGTACTTCAAATACATGGTCGATTTGTTGCGCGCACGCGGCGGCGAACACATCCAAGTCTTTGGCGGCGGCGGCGGCGTGATCGTGCCCCCAGAAATTCGCGAGCTGCAAGCCTACGGCGTGACCCGCATTTACAGCCCAGAAGACGGCCAAAAAATGGGCTTGCAAGGCATGATCGGCGAGATGATCATGCGCTGCGACAAAGACTTATCGGGCTACGCCCCCAAGGCAGTGAAAGAGATTCAAGGCCACGACGAGATGGCGTGGCGCAAATTGGCGCAGCTCATCACCGCACTAGAAAACCGTGAGGTTTCTGCCGAAGGCAAAAACGAAAAGACGGGCGACAGCCCCACCAGCGCAGCGGGTGTAGACCCCAAAGTGGTCGAAGCTGTGCGCAAGGAATCTTTGAAACACAAAGTACCCGTGCTCGGCATCACGGGCACGGGCGGTGCGGGGAAGTCGTCACTCACCGACGAGTTGGTGCGTCGCATCCGCTTGGACCAAGGGGATGCGCTACGCATTGCTGTGATTTCGATTGATCCTTCACGCCGCAAGAGCGGCGGCGCGTTGCTGGGCGACCGCATTCGCATGAACGCCATTGGCCCATGGAGCAGCGGCCAGCGCGTGTTCATGCGCTCCCTCGCCACACGCGACTTTGGCAGCGAAATCAGTGCTGCCTTGCCCGATGTGTTGGCCGCCACCAAGTGCGCCGGCTTTGACCTCATCATTGTGGAAACCTCAGGCATTGGCCAAGGCGACGCCGCCATCGTGCCGCACGTGGATGTGCCCATGTATGTGATGACGCCCGAGTTTGGCGCGGCCAGCCAGCTTGAAAAAATCGACATGCTCGACTTTGCCGAGTTTGTAGCCATCAACAAGTTCGACCGCAAAGGCGCCAGCGATGCGCTGCGCGATGTGGCCAAACAAGTGCAGCGCGACAAAGAAGCGTGGCACACACCGATCGAACAAATGCCGGTGTTTGGCACCATGGCCGCGCGCTTCAACGACGATGGCGTGACGGCGCTGTACCAAGCCCTCAAAGGCCGCTTGACCGAATTGGGCCTCACCTTCAAGGAAGGCCGCTTGCCTGGCACCGAAGGTGGCTTTTTGCCACGTGTGAACGTGCGCCACAGCAGCAACCAAACCCCCGTGGTGCCTGGAGCCCGCGTACGCTACTTGGCCGAAATCACCGACACCGTGCGTGGCTACAAAAAACGTGCACGCACCCAAGCCAAACTGGCCCGCGAAATTCAACAACTGCGCGAAGCGGCACGCATGCTGTCCGAAGACAAGCCCGGCCGCGCCAAAGCCTCTGAAGCCGCCATCGACTTGGCCATCAGGCGCGAAGAACACTTAGGCAGCGCGGAGCGCAAACTGCTGACCCAATGGCCCGACATGCAAGCCGCCTATGCAGGCGACGAGTACGTGGTGAAGATTCGCGACAAAGAAATTCGCACTGCACTCACCACCAAGTCCCTCAGCGGCACGACTATCCGTAAAGTGGCTTTACCCACTTACGAAGACCACGGCGAAATTTTAAAGTGGCTCATGCTCGACAACGTGCCCGGCAGCTACCCCTACACCGCGGGCACCTTTGCGTTCAAGCGCGAGGGCGAAGACCCCACGCGCATGTTTGCCGGTGAGGGCGACCCTTTCCGCACCAACCGCCGCTTCAAACTGGTGAGCGAAGGCATGGATGCCAAGCGCTTGTCCACCGCGTTTGATTCGGTCACGCTGTACGGCAACGACCCAGACCCACGTCCAGACATTTACGGCAAGGTGGGCAACTCGGGCGTCAACGTGGCCACGCTGGACGACATGAAGGTGTTGTACGACGGGTTTGACTTGTGCAACCCGACCACCAGCGTGTCCATGACCATCAACGGCCCTGCACCGTCCATCTTGGCCATGTTCATGAACACGGCCATTGACCAGAACATTGAGAAGTTCAAAAAGGACAACAGCCGCGACCCGACTGAAACCGAAACGGCCAAGATCAAAGAGTGGGTCATGCAAAACGTGCGCGGCACGGTGCAAGCCGATATTTTGAAAGAAGACCAAGGGCAGAACACGTGTTTGTTCAGCACCGAGTTTTCATTGAAAGTGATGGGCGATATCGCGCAGTACTTTGTGCGCAACCAAGTGCGCAACTTCTACAGCGTGTCGATCAGCGGGTATCACATTGCCGAAGCAGGGGCCAACCCCATTTCGCAATTGGCGTTCACCTTGTCCAACGGCTTCACGTTTGTGGAAGCCTACTTGGCGCGTGGCATGCACATTGACGACTTCGCGCCTAACCTGAGCTTCTTCTTCAGCAACGGCATGGACCCCGAGTACACCGTGATGGGCCGCGTGGCGCGCCGTATTTGGGCAGTGGCCATGAAAGAGAAATACGGTGCGAACGAGCGCAGTCAAAAACTCAAGTACCACATCCAAACTTCTGGCCGTTCGCTGCACGCGCAAGAGATTCAGTTCAACGACATCCGCACCACGCTGCAAGCCTTGATTGCGATTTACGACAACTGCAACAGCTTGCACACCAACGCGTTTGACGAAGCCATCACCACGCCCACCGAAGACTCGGTGCGTCGCGCCATGGCGATTCAGCTCATCATCAACCGCGAGTGGGGCTTGGCCAAAAACGAAAACCCCAACCAAGGCGCGTTCATCATC
>NZ_JAVKLW010000073.1:0-9382 GCF_031538885.1 Limnohabitans sp. | reverse complement strand
TCAGGCACGAAGTCATCCAGACGCCGCATGGTGAATAAGCTCTCTGTGAAGGTGTCGGCTCCGCGCATGATCTGAAAAGTGTGGCTTGCAATAGTGCTTGGTCTATAACGCACCAACAGGCTCGGGCGTGGACCTTGATGGACGGTATTTCAGCAGCCTGTTAGAAGGTAGGTGAGACGGCTTTGGATTATTTACTTAGTCTTTGGGGTTGAATCGCGTGGCACTTAAAAACTTCATCAGCTGTGCCTCGATGGGCAGTGGCTCGCCATGCCATTGGGCGGCCAGCAATTCGCCACACAACAGGCCTAGCGTCAAGCCCCGCGAGCCCATGGCGGTGTTCATGTACAAGCCCTCAGGTGCGTTCCACACGCGACCCGTCATGGGCAAGCGGTCGTGTACGCCGCAGCGCACACCCGCCCAGCCATGCACGCGTGGAGCACCTGTACCAACGGTGGCAAACAAGGGGGCAAGTGCATCCGCTGTTTGGGATTCTAAGGCTTTCAAACGGTCTAAGTTTTCAGCGTGGTCAGCATCAAGCAAGCGCGCATCGCTGTGTATGCGGTCATAGGTGGCGCCCGTGTACCACGCGGGCTCATTGCCGTTGGGTGAGGGGATGTTGTGCACAAAGCTGCCATGGCCGTTCACAGGTGTGGCGGGCATGTGCGCGTTGGCAGGCACATCGGCCATGAGGCCCCATGACATTTGCCCACGCAGCGGGTTGATGCGTGGGGCACTGCCGTCTTGGGTTGCGGTGGCAATGAGTGCGGCAGAGCCAGGGCCTGCGGCCAGCACCACACGCGACGATTCAGTGAGCACTTGGCCGTCTTGCAGCGTTTGCCACTGTGAAGCGTTGGTGCTTTCAGGGCCAGCGTGGTGCGTGATGCATGCCAGCGCATTCACTTTGGCATGGCCTTGCCAGCGAATGTTGGGATGATCAAGTAAGGCGCGCACCAGTTGCGTGGGCCGCAGCCATGCGCCGTGTGGGTGCCAATACGCATCATCAGGCGCGGGCGGCGGGGCTTGGTGGGTCCAGTCGTGCGCGGTGAGGGCATGTTCGTGCAGCCAGCTCAGAGGCACACCGCCACGCCGTGTTTTGCCAGGCAAGCGGCGTTCGCGCACACCTGTACCGCCCCAGTCCACGCCTTCGGTCAGCAGGGTGCGCATAGTTTGCATCATCAGGCGCAAGCCCGCACGCGAGAGGCGCGACACGCCACTGTCGTCGTGGGAGGTGTGAGGTGCCACCACGCCCACGGGTAAGCCTGATGCACCAGCAGCGGGCGCTGCCCCAGCGTCTAGCACCGTCACCAGCCAGTCGCGCTCGGCCAAGGCGCGTGCGGTGCCGGCCCCTGTAATGCCTGCACCAATGACGGTGACGGTGCGCTCGCTCAGTGCTGCCATGTCGTTGGGTGTTTTGCACGTACCTGTGGGGTGTGTACGCAGCACATCGGCAAACTCCGGCCACGCATCATGTGGGCCCACGCAGAGGGTGAGTGCCAAGCTGGTATCAGATGTGTGAGATGTTGTGACACATGTTTCGTCGCTTGCGTGGTGGCGGCTGTTGAGCGCGAACCGCAAGCGATGAATACCGGGCAACAGCCCCCAGCATTGAGCAGCCAATTGTTGGGCGAGGGGCCGTAGCGTGGGGTGGGGGGCTGCTGCGTGCAGCAGAGCATCGGCTTGCAGTGCTTGCGTGGTGTGCGCCACCACATGCAAATGGGTGGGGCGCTGAGGGTCGGCAGCCCAGTCGGCCCACAGACGTAGAAAAGCCAGCTCGTCAAAGCTGGCTTGGGTGTGGCACCAGTGACTGTGGCCGTGCCACAAAGGCGCTAGTCGCGACCTTAGCCTGACTGGCGCGTCGTGTGGTGTCTGCCCCACGCGGGCTTAGGCGCTAGGCGGTACGTAGCCTTGCACAGCATCTGCGCCGTCGCCAAAGAAATGTTTTTCCATTTGGCGCTTGAGATACTCACGCGCGCGTTGGTCGGCCAAGTTCAAACGGTTTTCGTTGACCAACATGGTTTGTTGCTTGATCCAATCGGCCCAGGCCTGCTTGCTGACGCTTTCATAAATGCGTTTGCCCAACTCACCTGGGTAGGGTGGCAAATCGAGGCCCTCTGCTGGCGAGCCGAGTTTGATGCAGTGAACGGTGCGTGACATGGTGATGTACTTCTCTGTGATGAAGGTTGAAACTAGGGCAAGACTGTAGCAATGTTTACGAAGGCTTTGTCGTCAGTGCTGCTTTTGAGTAAATGGTGCATGCGGGTGATGAACTTCGGTCAACGGGGCGCATCAGCGAGGTGTGGTGTGCGTAACGTCATGCTTTGTCTCGTGTAATGTGCGCTGTTCGCGTGAAGACAGATTGTTTCACCGCGACAATTGAATTTTTTCCCTCAGGAGAGTCGTGTGTATTTAAAACTTTTGGATCGTCCACGCCGCGTTTGGCTGTTCATTTTTTGGGTGTGTGCTGGCTTGTTGTCGTTTGGCATGTACTTGCAACATGTGGTGGGCTTGGAGCCTTGCCCGATGTGCATCGTGCAGCGCTATGTGATGGTGCTGATGGGCTTGGTGGCCTTGCTGGGAGCGACCTTGTCGTGGCACAAAACATCGTGGAGCTTGGGCAGTGTGCTGGCGGTGTTGGCAGGCTGTGGCGCGTATGTGGCCGCACGCCAAACGTGGCTGCAGTGGTATCCGCCTGGGGTGGTGTCTTGTGGCCGTGACTTCTACGGGATGATTGAAACCTTCCCGCTGCAACGCGCCATTCCGATGATTTTCAAAGGCGGCGGTGATTGCAGCAAAGTCGATTGGACGTTCTTGGGTGGCTCGATTGCCATCTGGTCGTTCGTGGCGTTTGTGGGGCTGGGCGTGTTGGCCTGCTTGACGCTGGCGCGCGCATGGACCGCACGGCTGAAGTGACCGTATTTGGGTAAACTCTGTTGCACCTATATTATTTTTCGGAGCTGTTGCATGCCTTTGCTTACTTTTCAAAAAACCTTGAGCCGCAGTGCTGGGGTGTTGGCTGTTGTGATCACAGGCTGTGCGTCTTATGGCTCGTCTTCACCGACCCTTGTTTCATTGCAATCGACCAAGGGATACACGGCAGTAGGCGAGATGCAACTGTCGCAGGTGCCGCAAGGTGTGCGCTTGCAAGGGCAAGTCAGTGGCCTCAAGCCAGGGGCACAACACGGCTTTCATGTGCATGAAAAAGGTGATTGCTCTGCACCGGATGCGACCAGTGCAGGCGGGCATTTCAACCCTCACAGCCATGACCACGGTCTTCATACCAGCGTAACCCATCATGCGGGCGACTTGCCAGCTTTGCAGGCGGATGCCCAAGGTGTGGCCAAGCTGGATGTGTTGATGCAGGGCTTGTCTTTGTCTGCGGGCGTAGACAGTATTCGCGGTAAAGCGTTGGTGGTACATCGTGACCCCGATGACGGACGCTCACAACCCACTGGTAATTCAGGCCCCCGGGTGGCTTGCGGCGTGATTCCTCTGTAAAGATGCGCGCCTTGCTCTGAGCGCCATGGCGCTTAGAGTTTTTTCACCAATACCAAGCTCTTGCGGTCGGTGTTGTATTTGCGTTTACGCGCTTCGGGCAACCAGTCTGGGGCGACTTGTACAAAGCCGCGTTTCAAGAACCAGTGCTTGGTGCGCGTGGTCAACACAAAAATGCTCTCGAGGCCTTTATTGCGGGCGCGTTGTTCGATGCGCTTCAAGACCTTCTCGCCATCCCCCTGACCTTGTGACTGAGGCGACACAGTGAGCGCCGCCATCTCTGCAGTTTGCGCTTCAGAGTAGGGGTAGAGCGCTGCACAGGCGAAAATCACACCGTCATGCTCAATGACGGTGTATTGACCGACATCACGTTCAATCTCGTTGCGGTCACGCTTGACCAAAGTGCCGTCTTTCTCAAACGGTTCAATCAGTTGCAAGATGCCGCCCACATCTTCGTGCGTGGCTTCGCGCAGGTTTTCGAGTTTTTCGTCCACCACCATGGTACCGATGCCGTCGTGCATGTACACCTCTAGCAGCAGCGAGCCATCCACCGCAAACGGCAAGATGTGGCTACGCTCCACACCGGTCTCGCAGGCTTTCACGCAGTGCTGCAAGTAAAAGGCAATGTCGGAGGGGTCGGTGGTGTGGGGCAGGGTGGCCAGCAGTTGCTTGGCGGCGTCCAAAGGCAACTCGGTGTCAATGGGGTTGTCTTCGCTGGCAGGCTCCGAAGGGCGAATACGGATGCCTGGTGTTTCGGTGACAAACAACAACTTGTCGGCTTGCAGCGCGGTGGCGACCGAGGTGGCGACTTCTTCCATCGTCAGGTTGAAGGCTTCGCCAGTGGGCGAGAAACCGAAAGGCGAGATGAGCACCATCGAACTGGCGGCGAGGGTTTGGGTAATGCCCGCCACATCCACCTTACGCACGAGGCCCGAGTGTTGGAAGTCCACACCGTCCAAGATACCCACAGGGCGGGCGGTGATGAAGTTACCCGAAATCACGCGCACTGTGGCACCTGCCATGGGCGTGTTGGGCAGGGCTTGGCTGAAGGCGGCTTCAATTTCAAAACGCAGTTGGCCTGCCGCTTCTTGCGCGCAGTCGAGCGACACACTGTCGGTGATGCGCATGCCGTGCGAATACTGAGGCACATGACCCTTAGCAGCCAGTTGTTCGTTCACCTGTGGGCGAAACCCGTGAACCAACACAATGCGCACGCCCATACTTTGGATGAGTGCCAAGTCTTGCGCCAAATTGGGTAGCTTGCCCGCGGCAATCGCCTCGCCTGCGATGCCGACCACAAAGGTCTTGCCGCGATGCATGTGGATGTAGGGCGCGACCGAACGGAACCAAGGCACAAAGGTGAAGTCAAAAACGGCGGACATATTGGCTAATTTGTGGCGGGTAAATGGGGAGGGCGCTCGCGGGTGTGGCTGGGCAGGGATAATTATGGATTGTCTATCAAGTTAGTGCCTGTTTTGTCCACGTCCGTTCCCTTCGAGATTGAATTTCCAGAATCCTTGCCTGTCTCGGCTAGGCGCGAGGAAATTATGGCGGCGATGCAGGCGCACCAAGTCATCATCGTGTGTGGTGAAACGGGCTCAGGCAAAACAACGCAACTGCCCAAAATGGCGCTGGCCCTTGGTCGCGGTCAGCGACCAAGCTCCGATGATGTGCGCGATCAAGGGCGAGGTAATTCGGGGTCAGAGCCCAAATTCCCTCGCAAACAAATCATCGGCCACACCCAGCCACGCCGCATTGCCGCCAGCTCGGTGGCCAAGCGCATTGCCGAAGAGCTAAAAACCCCGCTGGGTGAGGTGGTGGGCTACAAGGTGCGCTTCCAAGACCGCTTGAGCAAAGACGCCTCGGTCAAGCTGATGACCGACGGCATTTTGTTGGCCGAGACGCAAAACGACCCTCTGCTCAAAGCCTACGACACCCTCATCATTGACGAAGCCCACGAGCGCAGCCTGAACATCGACTTCCTGCTGGGCTACTTGCGCGAGATCTTGCCGCGCAGGCCCGACCTGAAAATCATCGTCACCTCGGCCACGATTGATGCCGACCGATTTGCGCAGCACTTTGCGTCGGTGAGCCCAGCGCAGGGCCGCTCCAAGGTGGGCTCAGCCCCAAGCACTGAAAGTGCTTCCCACGAAGCAAGGGGCAGCGACCCACACGAAGTGGGGGCGCGTGGGGGCATGGTGTTATGTCCTGCGCCTGTCTTGATGGTGTCGGGCCGCACCTTTCCCGTGGAGATGCGCTATCGCCCGTTTGAAGAAAAGCGCGACTACGACCTCAACAGCGCCATTGCCGATGGCGTGGATGAGCTGTGGGGTAACCCGTCCCAGCAGGGCGACATTTTGGTGTTCTTGCCGGGCGAGCGCGAAATTCGTGAAGCGGCCGACCACTTGCGTGCCCACCTGAGCCACAGCCCTGTCATGCGCAATGCCGAGGTGCTGCCCTTGTTTGCACGACTGTCGAGCGCCGAGCAAGACCGCGTGTTTGACACGCGTGGCGGCCGTCGCATTGTGCTGGCCACCAACGTAGCCGAAACTTCGCTCACCGTGCCCGGCATTCGTTATGTGATTGACGCTGGCACGGCGCGCGTCAAGCGCTACAGCTGGCGCAGCAAGGTGGAACAGTTGATGGTCGAGCCCATCAGCCAAGCCGCGGCCAACCAACGCGCAGGTCGCTGCGGCCGTGTGGCCAATGGCATTTGTATTCGCTTGTATGACGAGGTGGACTTCAACGGCCGAACGAAATTTACCGACCCTGAAATTTTGCGCAGCTCGCTCGCGGGTGTGATCTTGCGCATGAAGTCGCTGCACTTGGGCAACGTGGAGCAGTTTCCGTTTCTCGAAGCACCGCGCCCCAAAGCCATTGCCGACGGCTACCAACTGTTGAGTGAACTCGGCGCGGTAGACGACGACAACGAACTCACGCCCACGGGCCGTGAACTCGCCAAGCTGCCCCTTGACCCCCGCGTGGGCCGCATGATTTTGGAAGCGCGTGATCGCAATGCTTTGGACGAAGTGCTCATCATTGCCTCGGCCCTGAGCGTGCAAGACGTGCGCGACCGCCCGATGGAAGCACAAGCTGCCGCCGACCAAACCCACGCCAAGTTTGACGACGACCGCAGCGAGTTCAGTGGCTACCTCAACCTCTGGAAATGGCTGGAAAACTCGCGCGGCGGCAAACCGCATGTGCCTGCCAGCATGAAGCAGCAAATTGCCATCAAGCAGCCGCAAAGCAAACAAGGATTAATTGGGGTCAGAACCCAATTATCAAATTGGGGTCCGACCCCAAATAATCCGGGCGTGCCCACCGAGCACAAGCTGAGCAACCGCCAATACGAAGCGCTGCTGTGCCAAAACTTCATCAACGTGCGCCGTGTGCGCGAGTGGCGCGACACGCACACGCAGTTGTTGACCGTAGTGACCGAGCACAAATGGCGCATCAACACCTTGCCCGCCAGCTATGAGCAACTGCACCTGTCGATGTTGGCGGGCTTGCTGGGCAACGTGGGTTGCAAGCTCGAAGACGACGAGGCGTATTTAGGCGCACGCGGCATCAAGTTTTACCGCCACCCCGGTGCGCACTTGCGTAAGAAACCGGGCCGTTGGATTGTGGTGGCCGAGTTGGTGGAAACCACGCGCCTCTTTGGCCGTGGCATTGCCGCGATGGAGCCGCAGTGGCTAGAGCAGGTGGGCGGCCATTTGCTGAAAAAACAATTGCTTGATCCGCATTGGGAAAAGAAAGCGGGCGAGGTCAAAGCACTAGAGCGTGCCACCTTGTATGGCTTGGTGGTCTACAACGGCCGCCGCGTGAGTTACAGCAAAGTAGACATGGTGGGCGCGCGTGAAATTTTCATTCGCGAAGGGTTGGTAGCGGGCGAACTAGACACCAAGCTACCGTTTCTCGCGGCCAACCAAAAACTCATCGCGCAAGTGGAAGAGCTGGAGCACAAATCGCGCCGTCAAGACGTGTTGGTGGACGATGCGTTGATCTATGCGTTTTACGACCAACAGCTGCCCACCGATGTGTGCAGCTTGGTCACGTTGGAGCATTGGTATCGCGAGGAAGTCAAACGCCAGCCCAAGCTCTTGTGCCTGAGCCGTGAAGAGCTGATGCGCCACCAAGCTGCGGGCATCACCACGCAGGCGTTTCCTAAAAAATTGCGCATGGGCGGTGTGGACTGCACGGCCGACTACCTGCACGAACCTGGCGACGCCAAAGACGGTCTGACGGTGACCGTGCCGCTGTTTGTGTTGAACCAAGTGAGTGAAGAACGTGCGGAGTGGTTGGTGCCCGGCATGCTGAATCAAAAAATTCATGCCTTGCTCAAAACCTTGCACCAGCGGCCCCGCTCGCGCCTCGTGCCGCTGCCTGAGAGTGCGGCACGGTTGACCGAGGCTTTGTCTGAAGACGCTGTGTTTGGCGCGGGGGCGTTGATTGATGCGCTGCTTAAGCTGGTGCGGGCTGAAACGCAGGTGGATGTGAAGCGGGCTGACTTCAAACTCGACATGCTGCCACCGCATTTGTTCATGAACTTTCGGGTGGTGGACGAGCACGGCAGACAGATGGGCCACGGGCGCAACTTGGGCGCTTTGAAGGCGGAGCTGGGCAGTCAGGCGCGGGGGGCGTTTCAGGCGTTGGCGGCACTCAAAGGTGTGGGTACCTTCAGTGCGGGCGCTGCGCAAGCGGCAGACGAGAGCAAGCAAGCAATTGGGGTCAGAGCCCGATTGTCCGAAGGAAATCGGGCTCTGACCCCAAATGCGTCTCAGCCAAAGCCACAACAGACGAGCCACAACAAAGCCCAAGCCGCTGACCAGCGCTACACCAGCTGGGCCTTTGGCGAGTTGCCCGAGCTGATGGAAATCACCCGAGGCCAACAAACCCTCATTGGTTTCCCCGCCTTGGTGGATGTGGGCGATGCGGTGCGCATCGAAGTGTTTGACGAGCCCGAGGTGGCGGCCGCCAAACACCGGGCAGGCTTACGCCGCTTTTTTGGTTTGCAAATCAAAGACGCGCTCAAGTACCTTGAAAAAAACTTGCCCGACTTGCAAAAAATGTCGGTCGCGTACATGAGCTTGGGAACGGATGACGAACTCAAGCAACAAATTTTGGACGTGGCCCTAGACCGTGCTTTCTTGCTCGACCCACTGCCCACCAGTGAGGCTGATTTCAAACGCCGCCTCGAAGAAGGCCGTGGCCGCCTGACGCTGATTGCCAACGAAATTGCCCGCTTGGCGGGCACGGTGTTGACCGAGTTTGCCGCCGCCAGTCGCAAAATGAAAGACATCAAAACCAGCCCTGACAGCGTGGCCGATGCCGCGCAACAACTGCAACGCTTGGTGGGCAAACGCTTCATTACCGACACGCCCTACACACAGTTGCAGCACTTTGCGCGCTACCTCAAAGCCGTGGTGCTGCGCCTAGACAAACTGCGTACCGACCCCGCACGCGATGCGGCGAAGCTGGCCGAACTCAAACCACTGGAACAAAAATATTGGCGGCTCGTGGCCGAGCGCAAAGGCGTGACCGATGCGCGCATGCAAGAGTTCCACTGGTTACTGGAAGAGCTGCGCGTGAGCTTCTTCGCGCAAGAGCTACGCACGCCCCAGCCGGTGAGTGTGAGGCGGTTGGAGAAGGCCTGGGGGCAGTTGAGTTATTGATTAGGTGCTCTGATGGATCATCAAAACAGTGCTTGGCCCGTAGTTGATAAATAAATGACCTTACCCCTGAAAAACGTACTCGGCGGATTCAAGGACGAAGTGCAACACGCTTTAACGAGGCATGGAATACCTCGTGAGGTGTCTTGAATCCTAGTCGCTTTCTGGGGCGGTGATTCAATCGGTTTTCAATCATAGTCAATTCCTCATCCGTCACGGTT
>NZ_JAVKLW010000072.1:0-38410 GCF_031538885.1 Limnohabitans sp. | reverse complement strand
GGTATCGTTCTTCTCGGCTGAGGTGCTTGTACATTGGGCAACTTCGACTTGGCGGTTAAAGCGGCCATGATGCTCTCGCATCCTCAGCCACCTATAACCAGTTCATCTTTGTTGCACTTCGTCCTTGAATCCGCCCTTCTTTGTCGGTGAATTTGCGCAAACAGTAAACAGGTAATCTTTATTCCGCTTTGGCGCTTGTCCACAAGCTCGGTTGCTCTTCTTGAGTAACCGAGCTTTTTTGTTGAGCGAGCCATGCATTTTCTGAAATCAACGAGCCCACGCGCACACCTAGCAAACGCAAACGACGCGTCAAGTCCACACGCTTGAGACATTGCCCCGCTGCTTCGCGAATCGTGCGCGCATCGGCGGTGTGGGTGGTCAAGGTTTGGTCTCGTGTCACGCTTTGAAAGTTGTCGTAGCGCAGCTTGATGCCAATCGCCTTGCCCACATAGCCTTTGCGCTGCAAGTCGGCCGCCACTTGCTCACTCAGTCGGGTGAAGATGGCGCTCAACGCCTCTCGGTCACGCACCGCGTGCAAGTCTTGTTCAAACGTGGTTTCGCGGCTGATGCTGACGGGCTCGCTGGCGGTTTCAATCGGGCGATCGTCTTTGCCGTGGGCGGCATCGTGCAGCCACGCGCCGTAGCTTTTGCCAAAGTGCTGCATCAGCCACAGACGGTCGCGTTGGGCCAACTCGCCAATGGTGTGAATGCCGTGCGTGGCCAGCTTGGCTTCGGCTTTGGGTCCGATGCCGTTGATCTTGCGGCAGGGCAGAGGCCAGATCAGCGTTTCCAAGTCCTCGGCTTGCACGATGGAAATGCCGTTGGGCTTGTTGAACTCGCTGGCCATCTTGGCCAACAACTTGTTGGGTGCCACGCCGACCGAGCAGGTGAGGCCTGTGTCGTCAAAGATGGATTTTTGAATGAGCCGCGCCAGCACGCGACCGCCTTCGCGTTGCCCACCTGGCACATTGGTGAAGTCGATGTACACCTCGTCTACCCCACGGTTTTCCATCAGCGGCGCAATGTCGGTGATGATGGCTTTGAAGCGTTGCGAGTAGTGGCGGTATTGGTCAAAGTCCACGGGCAACAAAATGGCATCGGGGCAGAGCTTGGCGGCTTTCATCACCCCCATGGCCGAGCCCACGCCAAACTGCCGTGCGGCATAGGTGGCGGTGGTGATGACGCCACGCCCCGTATAGCCTGAGATGCGCGGGAAAAAATTCAACGGTATTTCGTGCAGGTTGTGTTCAGACCATTCATGCTCGGGGTGCGTTGCACGCAAGCGGCCCAGCATGTCGTCCTCGCGGCGGCGCCCTCCGCCAATGACCACAGGCAAGCCCTTGAGTTGCGGATACCGCAGCAGCTCCACCGACGCGTAAAACGCGTCCATGTCCAAGTGCGCCATGCGGCGCTGGCGGGGTGGCGTGGATTCAGACGTGGGCACAGCCGCAAGCATAATCGCTGACAACTTTTAACCCGCAGGAGAACCCATGCCCACCATTCGCGTCGAACTCATCGAAGGCCGCACACCCGAGCAAAAAAAGGCGTTGGCCCAGGCCTTCACCGCGGCGTGTGTCAACACTTTGGGCAGCAAGCCCGAGAGCGTGGATGTGTTGTTCCTCGATGTCCCTCGCCATGATTGGGCGACGGGCGGTGTGCCGTGGAGCGAAAAGCTGTAAGGCTTAAATCGCTTTTTGCACCAGCCAGCCTTTGAACAGCCAAGGCTGTCGGGGTTGGCCGTTGCGCGGGCCCACACATGCAGGCTTTGCTCGCGCCCTTCTTTGACCTCATTGAGGTGTTGCACCTGCAATTGTTGAGTCTTGGGGGCGTAGGTCAGCAGCACGGCGGTGGCGCAACCTGCCTCAAGCTTTGGGGAAGGTGCCGGGCAACAAAATATGGGTGTCCACGTTTTGAATGTTCGTGTGGCCGCAAAACGCCATCGTCACGTCCAGCTCTTTGTGGATGATGTGCAAGGCCTTGCTCACGCCTGCTTCGCCCATCGCCCCCAAGCCATAGACCATGGCGCGGCCAATCAAAGTGCCACGTGCGCCCAGTGCCCATGCCTTGAGCACGTCTTGGCCCGAGCGAATACCACCATCCATCCACACCTCGATTTGGTCGCCGACAGCGGCCACGATGGCAGGCAGGGCTTCGATGCTCGATTGCGCACCGTCTAGCTGACGCCCGCCGTGGTTACTCACCACAATCGCGTCTGCACCGCTTTGTGCCGCCAGCTTGGCGTCTTCCACATCCTGAATGCCTTTGAGGATGAGTTTGCCGCCCCATTGCGCTTTGACCCAAGCCACGTCTTCCCACGACAGGCGTGGGTCGAATTGCTCGTTCGTCCAAGAGGAGAGCGACTTCATGTTGCTCACGCCTTTGACGTGGCCCACCAAGTTGCCAAAGGTGTGGCGGCGTGTGCCAGCCATGCCCAAACACCAGCGGGGTTTGGTCATCAGGTTGATGATGTTGGCGATGGTCGGGCTAGGCGGCGCGGTCAGGCCGTTTTTGATGTCTTTGTGGCGCTGACCAATCACTTGCAAATCCAGCGTCAGTACCAAGGCGCTGCACTTGGCTTTGCGGGCGCGTTCAATCATGTCGCTCATTGCCAAGCGGTCGCGCATCATGTAGAGCTGGAACATGAAGGGTGCCGTGGTGTGCGCGGCCACATCCTCCATCGAGCAAATGCTCATGGTGGACAAGATGAAGGGAATGCCAAACTTCTCAGCAGCGCGGGCGGCTTTGATTTCGCCGTCTGCGCTTTGCATACCCGTCAGGCCCACGGGCGCAATGGCCACGGGCATCTTCACATCAAGGCCCACCATTTGGGTGGCGGTGCTGCGGTTTTCCATGTTCACTGCGACGCGTTGACGCAGTTTGATTTTTTGGAAATCCGCCTCGTTGGCGCGGTAGGTGCCCTCGGTCCAGCTGCCAGAGTCGGCATAGTCATAGAACATGCGGGGCACGCGCTTCTCGGCCAAAACGCGCAAGTCTTCGATGTTGGTGATCACTGGCATGGGGGTCTCCTATATTTAAAATACATGGTAGCCCGAGGCGACGCAAAACTTCTGTGAAGAGTGCGACAGCAAGCTTGAAATAATTTAAAGCGAGGGTGTTAGATCAGGAGGGAATATTGGCCAATAACTCTGCTTCTACGCAGCGTTTTTTGAATACGGCAAGCTGCAACAAACCATGAGTTGGCATACGAAGGAGACAGAACGAAGCCCTGTAATGCCTACGACGATATGACTACTTAACCCAAGCGCTTGTGATGACGCGCAATTTGCGCCTGCACCTGCACGGGCGCGGTGCCGCCCAAGGTGTTGCGTGCGTTGAGTGAGCCGTGCAGGCTCAAGCAGTCGTGCACGTCTTTCTCGATAGCGGGGTGAAAGCTTTGCAGAACTGCTAGCGGCAATTCCGATAAATCGCAGTTGTGGCTGGCGGCGGCCTTCACGGCGTGGGCCACGGTTTCGTGGGCATCGCGGAAGGGTTGGCCTTTTTTCACCAAGTAGTCGGCCAAGTCGGTGGCGGTGGCATAGCCTTTTTTGGCCGCGTCTTCCATGGCTTGTGCGTTGACGGTGATGCCACCTTCTTTCACGCCCGTGACGGGGTTGACTTGTCCGCCCACCATTTCGCTGAAGATGCGCAGTGTGTCTTTGAGCGTGTCTACCGTGTCAAACAAAGGCTCTTTGTCTTCTTGGTTGTCTTTGTTGTAGGCCAGGGGTTGGCCTTTCATCAAGGTGATGAGGCCCATCAAATGGCCCACCACACGGCCGGTCTTGCCGCGTGCGAGTTCGGGCACGTCTGGGTTTTTCTTCTGCGGCATGATGGAGCTGCCGGTGGTGAAGCGGTCGGCAATGTTGATGAAGCCAAAGTTTTGGCTCATCCACAAAATCAACTCTTCCGACATGCGGCTGATGTGCACCATGCACAGCGAAGCGGTAGCGGTGAACTCAATCGCGAAGTCGCGGTCGCTCACGCCGTCCAAGCTGTTTTGACACACTTGTGCATTGCCGTGTTCATCGACCATGCCCAGTGTGCGGGCCACGCGCTCGCGGTCCAGCGGGTAGGTGGTGCCAGCCAAAGCCGCGCTGCCCAAAGGAAGGCGGTTGGTGCGGCGGCGCACGTCGCTCATGCGCTCGGCATCACGCGCAAACATTTCCACGTAGGCCAGCAAGTGGTGGGCAAAGCTCACGGGCTGGGCCACTTGCAAGTGGGTGAAGCCGGGCAGGATGACCTCGACGTTTTTCTCAGCCACTTCTACGAGTGACTTTTGCAAGTCCACCAGCAGATCGATGATGAGGTCCATCTCACCGCGCAACCACAGGCGCACGTCGGTGGCGACTTGGTCGTTACGGCTGCGGCCGGTGTGCAGGCGCTTGCCCGCGTCGCCCACCAGTTGGGTCAGGCGCGCTTCGATGTTGAGGTGCACGTCTTCGAGGTCGAGCTTCCACTCGAACTGGCCGGACTCGATCTCAGACCAAATTTGTGCCATGCCTTTTTCAATGGCGGCTTGGTCGTCTTGGCCGATGATGCCTTGGTGGCCCAGCATCTCGGCATGGGCCAAGCTGCCCGTGATGTCGGCTTGCCACAAGCGTTTGTCAAAGAACACGCTGGCTGTGTAGCGCTTGACCAACTCGCTCGTGGGTTCAGAGAACAAGGCGGACCATGCTTGGGATTTTTTGTCGAGTTGGTTTGTCATATAGGTTAGATTTTATCGGGCTGGCGGCGGTTTCCCGCCAAGCCAGCTGTTTGCAAGCCAAGCTCCACAGTGCGCCTGCTAACATTTGACGCAATTGATTTCGCCACGCGCCTCGTGGCACTTGAAAAGCGAGTTTTGTTTTGTCTACCGCCCCCCCCACTGTTTCTATTCCCCCCATTCCCCTGACCATCGCCACGCGCGAAAGCCGTTTGGCGCTGTGGCAAGCAGAACATGTCAAAGCTTTGTTAGAGCGCCAAGGCCATGCTGTGACGCTGTTGGGCATGACCACGCAGGGCGACCAAATCTTGGACCGTTCCCTCAGCAAAGTGGGCGGCAAAGGCTTGTTCGTCAAAGAACTTGAAGTGGCCCTCGAAGAAGGACGCGCCAACTTGGCCGTGCATTCGCTCAAAGACGTGCCCATGGACTTGCCCGAAGGTTTTGACCTCGCCTGCGTGATGACCCGCGAAGACCCGCGCGATGCGTGGGTGTCGTCTAAATACGCACACCTCAATGATCTGCCCCAAGGCGCAGTGGTGGGCACGTCGAGTTTGCGCCGCACCGTGCTGCTGCGCGCTTTGCGCCCCGACTTGAAGATTGAGCCTTTGCGCGGCAACCTCGACACCCGATTGCGCAAGCTCGACGAAGGCCAATACGACGGCATTGTGCTGGCCGCTGCGGGCTTGAAGCGTCTGGGTTTGGGCGCGCGCATTCGCCACATTTTTGAAACCACGGAGATGCTGCCCGCCGCAGGGCAGGGCGCGTTGGGCATTGAAGTGCGCAGCCACCGCGCCGACGTGGCCCAAGCTTTGGCCCCGCTGGCCGATGCCGCCACCTGGTTGACGGTGACCGCCGAGCGTGCCGTGAGCCGCGCCATGGGCGGCAGCTGCTCCATGCCTTTGGCTGCACATGCCACCTTGCGTGACGGTATGTTGTATTTGCAAGCCGCCTGGGGTGATCCCTCGGGCGCGCCTGTGTTGGTGTGCGCTGAGGCGAGTCAAGCCTTGGATGCGACAGACCCTGCATCACGCGATGCGGCCAACTTGCTGGGCGAGTCGGTGGCCGCCCAGTTGCGCGCTCAAGGCGCCCACTGAACCCCGGATAGACATGCGCGTTGTCATTACCCGCCCCGCAGGAGATGCGCAAGCATGGGTGGACGCCCTGCACGCTGCTGGCCACGAGGCACTGGCCTTGCCCTTGATTGACGTGGGGCCTGCGACCAACACCCAAGCCGTGCTGCAAACGTGGGCGCATTGGCCTGAGTGGCAAGCCGTGATGTTTGTCAGTGCGCAAGCGGTGCGCTATTTCTTTGACTGCCAGCCGAGTGCCCTGCGTGCAGAGGTGGCCAAGGCCACAGGTGCGATGTGGGCGAATGGCCCCCGTTGCTGGGCCACTGGCCCCGGCACACACAGGGCGTTGTTGCAAGCGGGTGTGCCTGAAGCGTGCATCGACAGCCCCGCAGCCGATGCGGTGCAGTTTGACTCTGAGGCTTTGTGGCAACGTGTGTCGTGCCACATACAGAGGGGTAAGCCTGTGCTCATCGTTCGCGGCAAGGATGTACAAGCCAGTGCAGACGCTGATCTGGTGGGCACGGGGCGCGACTGGTTGGCCCAACAGATCCAAGCCGCAGGCGCAACCGCCCACTTCGTGGTGGCGTACGAGCGCCGTGCGCCCGTGTGGACGGATGCGCAAAAGACCCACGCGGCCTTAGCAGCCACGAATGGTGATGTATGGTGCTTCAGCAGCTCGCAAGCCATTCAGCACTTAGCTCAGGCGTTGCCCCTGCAAAGTTGGGGCAACGCCCGCTGCATGGCTACCCATGCGCGCATTGCCCAAACGGCGCAGGTACTGGGTTTTGGGGAAGTTAACCTGTCGCGACCCAGTGTGGCTGACGTGCTTGGCTCATTAGAATGTCTGGCATGAAGCCAGCGCACGACGACACATCTCACCCCCCGCCCTTGGGGCCTACGACGGAGCCACTGGCCAGCGCCAGTGAACTCAACAACGCGCCCATCACAGACACGGGCAAGTGGTTCTCACGAAGCATTGGTGTGCTCGCCGTCGTGGGGGTTGTGGGCTCGGGCCTGATGTGGGCCAAGCTCTCGGGCATTCAAGAACAACTGGCACGTCAAAGCGCAGACACGGGCAGCCAAGCTGTGCAAGCGCGGGTGACGTCCAAGCAAGCCGAAGAACTGGCCCGCGAAACCGCTGCCCGCTTGGCCGTGACCGATGCCAAGCTCAGTGAAGTCGCCCTGCAACGCGGCCAATTGGAAGACTTGATGCAAAGCCTCTCGCGTTCGCGTGACGAGAACTTGGTGGTGGACATCGAGTCCGCCATTCGCTTGGCCCAGCAACAAGCCCAGCTCACCGGTAGCGTGCAGCCTTTGCTGGCGGCGCTGAACTCGGCCGAGCAACGGTTGACCAAGGTGGCCCAGCCCCGCTTGGCCCCGGTGTTGCGTGCGGTGACACGCGACATCGAACGCATCAAAGCCACGGCGGTGGCCGATACGCCAGCCTTGTTGTTCAAGCTCGACGAGTTGGTGCGTGTGGTCGATACCTTGCCCTTGCTCAACGCGGTGGGTAGCGTCCCCCAAGAAAAACCGGTCAAGCCCGTGCCTACCAGCAGTTGGGCCAAGGCCATCAGCATGAGCTGGTGGGAGAAGGTGCTGGCAGACGTTTGGGCTGACGCGCAACACCTGATTCGCGTCAGCCGCATTGACAAGCCAGAAGCCAGTTTGCTGGCGCCCGATCAAAGTTTTTTTGTGCGTGAAAACCTCAAGCTGCGCTTGCTCAATGCCCGTTTGGGTTTGTTGGCCCGTCACTTTGATGCGGTGCAGTCTGATATGAAGCAAGCCAACGACGACTTGACGCGTTACTTTGACATGCAGACCCGCCAAGGCCAAACCACTTTGGCGCTGGCGCGTGAGGTGCTGGCGCAATCCAAGCAAATTGAGATTCCGCGTGTGGATGACACCATCGCCGCCCTCACCACCGCCGCAGCGGGGCGTTGAGATGAGAGCCGCTCTGTGGTTTGTTGCGCTGTTTGGCGTGGCCGTAGCCTCAGCCTTGTTGATCGGTGGAAACCAAAGTACGGTCACGGTGTTTTGGTCGCCGTACCGCGTGGACCTGTCGCTCAACTTGGTGTTGCTGGTGTTGTTGGTGCTGTTTGTGATGCTGCACTTGGCGTGGCGTGCCATGTCGGCCTTGTTTGAGTTGCCCCACCTTGCCCGCCGCTGGCGCTTGCAACAAAAAGAGCGGGCCATGCATGCAGCTTTGTTGGATGCACTGTCCGAGTTGTGGAGTGGTCGCTATGTGCGTGCTACCAAATCTGCTGAAAAGGCATTGGCGTTGGAGCACTTGTTGGCCTCCGTGCGTACCGCAGACGATGTCGCCCCGCGCCATGCGCATCAGTTGCGTGCGGTGTCCCATTTGGTGGCGGCTGAAAGCGCGCATGCCTTGCGTGACCGCGATGCGCGCGTGTCGCACCTGCAAGCCGTCATGGACATGAACCGTGACCCGTCCGATGAGACGGTCGAAGAAACCAGAGAGGCGGCCTACTTGGCCGCCGCCCGCTGGGCCATGAGTGACCGCGATGCGCCCGAAGCCATGCGTTGGCTCGATGGCCTGCGCCATGGTGCAGCACGCCGTATGTTGGCGTTGCGCATGCGGCTCAAAGTGGCACGTTTGAACCAACAACATGCCTCCGCCCTAGACACCGCACGTCTGCTGGCCAAGCACGGTGCGTTCTCAGATGCTGCT
Source organism: Limnohabitans sp. (assembly GCF_031538885.1). Lineage (GTDB taxonomy): Bacteria > Pseudomonadota > Gammaproteobacteria > Burkholderiales > Burkholderiaceae_C > Limnohabitans. Next base: position 29,952 of record NZ_JAVKLW010000072.1, on the reverse strand, counting down.
GGCCAAAGTTTGTTGCGCGAGTTAGCGGTGGCCAGTTTGAACGAAGCGCACGACAGTGCCCAGTTACAGCATGCGTGGGATCGCCTAGAGCCCACCGAGCGCAACCAGCCCGATGTGGTGCTGCATGCAGCCCAACGCATGCTCAAACTCAGCGGCGAGGCGGCGACCGTGATGCCTTGGCTCACCCCGTTGTGGAACCGCATGGTGCAGCAACCCGACAGTTGCAGCCCCGCCGTCCGCGAACGCGTGGCACAGGCCTTGGCGCGTGCTTTGGTGTTGTTGCCTGCTGATCCCGACTGGTTGGACAGTATTGAGCGCGCACGCCAAACCTACCCACGTTGGGTGGAGTTGCAGTATTTGGCAGGCATGGTGTGCTGGCATCACGCCTTGTGGGGCAAAGCCCAGCAGATGTTGGAGCAAGCGGCACCCCAACTCGCCCATGCCGACATGCAGCGCCAAGCATGGCGCACCTTGGCCCAATTGGCCGAGCAGAAAGAAGATACGGTTCGTGCCCAGTTGTGCTGGAAGCGCGCGGCTGAGGTTTAGCACCTGATGCACTACTTACCTGCCGCATGAAAAGCGCCTTGTCCCTACACTTCAAAAAATGTCTCAAAACGTGAACAACACCAAAGAAACCGAACGCGCCGAGCTACACAAAACCATTTGGCGCATGGCCAACGATCTGCGCGGTAGTGTGGATGGATGGGACTTCAAAAGCTATGTGTTGGGCATGTTGTTCTATCGTTTTATTTCGGAAAATATCAGCGGCTTCATTGACCAACATGAGCGTAAAGCTGGCAATTCAGAATTTAACTATGCCAAGTTGAGCGATGGTGAAGCTGAAATGGCCCGAGCTGACATGGTGGAGACAAAAGGCTTTTTTATCCTGCCGTCACAACTTTTCGACAATGTGCGAAGCCGCGCAAGACAAGATGCCAACCTGAACGAAACCTTGTCACGCGTCTTTGCAGACATTGAAAGTTCCGCAACGGGGAGCGACAGCGAAGACGACTTCAAAGGCTTGTTTGACGAGCTAGATGTCAACAGCAACAAGCTAGGCCCCACAGTCGCCAAGCGCAATGAGAACTTGGCCAAGATGCTCAACGCCATTGGCGACCTGAACTTTGGTGGCTTTGCAGACAACACCAACGACACCTTTGGGGATGCCTACGAGTACTTGATGACCATGTATGCCTCCAGCGCAGGCAAATCTGGAGGAGAGTTTTTCACACCACAAGAAGTGAGCGAGCTTCTGACGCGCATCACCGTGGTGGGTAAAACTGAAATCAACAAGGTCTATGACCCCGCTTGTGGCTCAGGCTCTTTGTTGTTGAAGTTCGACAAAGTGCTGGGCCACGGCAATGTGCGTCAAGGTTTCTTCGGACAAGAAATCAACCTGACCACCTACAACCTGTGTCGCATCAACATGTTCTTGCATGATGTGAACTACGAAAAATTCAACATTGTCCACGGCGACACCTTGACCGCCCCTGCGCACCTAGACGATGAACCTTTTGAAGCCATCGTCTCGAACCCGCCCTACTCCATCAAGTGGGAGGGTGATGCCAACCCGCTACTCATCAACGACCCACGCTTTGCCCCTGCGGGCGTGCTCGCCCCCAAAAGCAAAGCCGATTTGGCGTTTACCTTGCACATTCTCAGCGCCCTAGCAGTCAATGGCACTGCGGCCATTGTTGAGTTTCCAGGCGTGCTGTACCGGGGCGGTGCAGAACAAAAAATTCGCCAATACCTCATCGACAACAACTACGTCGATGCCGTCATCCAATTGCCCTCTGATTTGTTTTTTGGAACCACTATTGGCACTTGCATTGTGGTGCTCAAAAAATCCAAGCACGACAACGCCACCTTGTTCATCGATGCCAGCAAAGAATTTGTGCGCAACGGCAATAAGAACAAACTATTGCCAGAGCACCAACAAAAAATTCTTGCAGCCTTCACCTCTCGCCAAAACGCTGACCACTTCGCCTGCTTGGTTGACAACCGAGACATCGCCGCCAACGGCTATCAACTGTCTGTGTCCAGCTATGTCGAGCAAGAAGACCTGCGTGTGGCCACGGATATCCAAGCCCTCAATGCAGACATCGCCCGCATTGTGACGCGGCAAGCCGAGCTACGCACACAAATTGATGCCATCGTGGTGGACTTGGAGAGAGAGGCTGCATGAGCGAGTCAAAAAACAAAGTTAAATTATTTGAAAGCCAGCAGGTGCGCACTGAGTGGGACGAGGTGGCAGAAAAATGGTGGTTCTCGGTGGTGGACATCATTGCTGTCTTGACCGAACAAGCGGACTACACCAAGGCGCGCAACTATTGGAAGTGGTTGAAGAAGACACTGCTTGCTGAAGGAAGTCAGTTGGTGAGCAATACTCACCAACTGAAAATGCCCGCAAGTGACGGTAAAAAATACCTCACCGATGTAACAGACACCGAGCAAATTTTGCGCCTCATTCAATCCATCCCAAGTAAGAAAGCAGAACCCTTCAAACTCTGGTTAGCCAAGGTGGGTAACGAGCGCATCGATGAGAGCATAGACCCCGAGCTATCCATAGACCGCGCCATACAAAGCTACCGCCGCTTGGGGTATAGCGAGAGCTGGATCAACCAACGCATCAAATCCATCGAGGTGCGCAAAGCCCTGACCGATGAGTGGGACAAATCGGGCGTCAAGCAAGGCAAACAATACGCAGACTTGACCGACTTGATGAGCCAGACATGGAGCGGCCTGACCACGCGCCAGTACAAACAGCACAAAGGCTTGAAGAAAGAAAACTTGCGCGACAACATGACCAATACCGAGCTGGTGCTCAATATGTTGGCCGAGGTAGCCGCCACAGACATTGCAGCGGTGCAAAACCCCAAGGGCTACCACGAGAGCGCAAGCGTGGCGAAAGAAGGCGCAAAAACCGCCAAAGCAGCCCGTGAGCAACTAGAGAAAAGCACGGGCAAATCTGCCATTAGCGCACTCACTGCCAAAGACCTAGGGCAAAGAAAAATCAGCGGAAAGAAAACGCCATGAGCCGAATTGAAGACTTGATTGCCGAGCTTTGCCCTGATGGGGTGGAGTTCAAAACTATTGGCGATTTTGGAGAGTTAATTCGCGGCAACGGAATGCCTAAATCAGACTTCACGGAATCGGGAGTGGGATGTATTCACTATGGGCAAATTTACACGCGCTATGGCATTTGGACAACGGAGACGTTTTCTTTTGTGCCCCAAGCAAAAGCAATCAAACTGGCAAAAGTTGATCCGAACGACTTAATTGTGACGAACACCAGTGAGAACTTAGACGACGTGTGCAAAGCAGTCGCATGGTTGGGTAACTCTCAGATCGTTACGGGCGGACATGCAACTGTTCTAAAGCACGACCAAGACGCTAAGTACCTTTCGTATTTCCTTCAAACTCCTTATTTTTTTGCGGAAAAAAAGAAGTATGCAACTGGTACAAAAGTTATAGACGTTTCAGCAAAAAGCTTGGCGAAAATTCGCATTCCTATTCCCCCTCTCGTTGTCCAACGTGAGATCGTTCGCGTGCTTGACGCATTCACTAAGCTAGAGGCAGAGCTAGAGGCAGAGCTAGAGGCAGAGCTAGAGGCGCGGCGGCGGCAGTACCAGTACTACCGTGATGCACTGTTAACGTTCGGCGAAAGCACGAACGCTGATGCGCAAGCAAGCAAGCAAGCAAGCAAGCAAGCAAGCAAGCAAGCAAGCAAGCAAGCAAGCAAGCAAGCAAGCAAGCAAGCAAGCAAGCAAGCATAAGGTGGACGACCTTGGGTGATATTGGAAAAATTTTTGGTGGCCTAACTGGGAAATCAAAAACTGATTTCACAAATGGCAATTCTCGATTCGTGACCTACATGAACGTATTTAACAATCTCGCTGTCGACACGAATAGGACTGATTTTGTCAAAATTGGAGCATCCGAGCACCAGCGTACCCTGCAAAAGGGAGACATCATTTTCACGGGATCATCGGAGACGCCAGAAGAGGTGGGGATGTCCTCAGTTGTGACCACCGACGTAAAAGAGCCTATCTATCTCAACAGTTTTTGCATTGGATACCGTCTCAGCGACACGAGCATCATGGATCCTGAGTTTTCAAAACATCTTTTTCGATCAGAGGAAATACGAACGCAGATTGTCCGTACAGCAAGTGGTGTCACTCGCTTCAACGTTTCCAAAGTTCGACTGGCTGCAGTCAGAGTTCCAATTCTTGATTTGATGGAACAAAAAAAGATTGCAACCATCCTCGACCAATTTGACGCATTGGTGAACGACATTTCCATAGGCCTACCCGCCGAGATCAAAGCGCGTCGCCAACAGTACGAGCATTACCGAGACCGCTTGCTCACGTTTAAGGAAGCCGCATGAGTGAAGACCTCAAGCCTTCTCGCTATGAAGCGGTGGCCGTGTCCAACGAGAGCACGGTGGTTGCCGAGTACGAGCCTGATGTATCAAGGGAGCAAACATCGACTTATCAATCCGAGGCGGCGCTAGAAAAAGAATTTTTTGAGCGTTTGCAGATGCAAGCGTATGCGTATCTGCCAATCACTGACGAGGCTGATTTGGTCGCTAACTTGCGCAACCAATTAGAGCGCCTCAATCAGGTGGTGTTTTCGGATGCTGAGTGGGAGAAGTTTTTCAGCACCTGCGTGGCAGGTGCGAACGACGGGATTTTGGAGAAAACCCAACGCATTCAAGAAGACCATGTGCAGGTTTTAAGGCGTGACGATGGCACGATCAAAAACATTTACTTGATCGATAAGGCGAACATTCATAACAACGCCTTGCAGGTGATCAATCAATACGAGGTGGATGGTAAGCGCGCCAACCGTTATGACGTGACGGTGTTGGTCAATGGTCTGCCTTTGGTGCACATCGAACTCAAACGCCGTGGGGTGGATATTCGCGAAGCGTTTAACCAAATCAACCGCTATCAGCGCGAGAGCTTTTGGGCGGGTTCAGGTTTGTTTGAGTATGTGCAGTTGTTCGTGGTCAGCAACGGCACGCTGACCAAGTACTACAGCAACACGGTGCGCGATGGGCACTTGAGAGAACAAAGCGCACGGCGTGGCAAAGGCGGCAGCAAAAGTAAAACATCCAACAGCTTTTCATTCACCAGTTGGTGGGCCGATGCGAAGAACCGCCCCATCACTGAGCTAGCGGGTTTTACGAAAACATTTTTTGCCAAGCACACGCTGCTCAATATCTTGACCAAGTACTGCGTGTTCGACGTTGACCGCAAGCTGTTGGTGATGCGCCCCTACCAAATTGTGGCGGCAGAGCGCATTTTTCAGCGCATTGGCACGGCGACGAATCACAAGCAGTTGGGCGGTGTAGCGGCAGGCGGCTACATCTGGCACACCACGGGCAGCGGCAAGACGTTGACGAGTTTTAAAGCCGCGCAGTTGGCAAGGGGTTTGCCGGAGATCGACAAGGTGTTGTTTGTGGTGGATCGCAAGGATTTGGACTACCAAACCATGCGCGAGTATGAGCGGTTTGAAAAAGGTGCGGCCAACTCCAACACGTCGACAGCGGTGCTGCAAAAGCAACTGGAAGACCCGAACGCACGCATCATCATCACGACGATTCAAAAGTTATCGCGTTTTGTGGCGAAAAACAAAAAACACGCGGTGTATGACGCGCATGTGGTGATCATTTTTGATGAGTGTCACCGCAGCCAGTTTGGCGATATGCACACGGATATCACGCACACGTTCAAGCGCTACCACTTGTTTGGGTTTACGGGGACACCTATTTTTGTGGAGAACTCGGGCACAGCGGGTAACCCGCTGCGACGCACCACTGAGCAAGCCTTTGGCGACAAGCTGCACACCTACACGATTGTGGATGCCATCACCGACAAGAATGTGTTGCCGTTTCGCATTGACTACATCAACACCATCAAGTCAAAAGCGAGCATCAAAGATAAGCAGGTGTCGAGTATTGATACGGAGCAAGCGCTGCTTGCGCCGCAGCGCGTTTCGCAAATCGTACGCTACATCTTGGAGCACTTCGATCAAAAGACCAAGCGCAACAGCGGTGCCAACTATGCGCATAGCGTGGTGGCGAATGTGGCGGAAGTCATCGTCAGCAAGAATCAACTTGAAGAGGCGCGACGCACGCAACGGCTCAGTGGGTTCAACTCGCTATTTGCGTGTGCGTCGATTGAGGCCGCCAAGCATTACTACCAGCAGTTCACAGAGCAACAAAAGCAACTGCCGCCAGCGCAGCGTTTGAAGGTTGGCTTGATTTACAGTTTTGTCGCCAACGAAGAAGAGCCAGAGGGTTTGCTGCATGAGGAGGTGTTTGAAACAGAGGCGCTAGACCAAAACTCACGCGATTTTTTGGAGGCGGCCATTGCCGATTACAACGCCATGTTTGGCACGAGCTACGACACGTCGGCGGATAGGTTTCAAAACTATTACAAGGATTTGTCACAACGCCTGAAAAACCGCGAGCTGGATATCGTGATCGTGGTGAATATGTTTTTGACGGGATTTGATGCCACCACACTCAACACGCTGTGGCTGGATAAAAACTTAAAGAGCCATGGTTTGATTCAAGCGTATTCGCGGACCAACCGCATTTTGAATTCGGTCAAGACTTACGGAAATATTGTTTCGTTTCGAAACTTGGATGAAGCGACCAATGAAGCGTTAGCCCTGTTTGGCAACAAGGAGGCCAAAGGGGTTGTGTTGCTCAAGCCTTATGCGACGTATTACAACGATTATGAAAATCTGGTGAGGAAGTTGTTTGACGAGTTCCCATTGGGACAAGTCATTGTGGGCGAGTCGGCGCAAAAGACGTTCATCAAGCTGTTCAGCGCTATTTTGCGGCTGAAAAATATCTTGTCTGCATTTGATGATTTTGCAGGCAATGAGATATTGACTCAGCGAGAGTTCCAAGACTATCAAAGCATTTATTTGAATTTGTATGCTGAATTCTGCAGCACCTCAGCCGCCGAGAAAGAGTCGATTAACGACGATGTGGTGTTCGAGATCGAGCTGATCAAGCAAGTGGAGATCAACGTTGACTACATCTTGTTGCTGGTCGAGCAATACCTGAAGAACAAGGGCACAGGCGAGGACAAAGAAGTTTTGGCCAACATTGAGCGTGCGATCAACGCAAGCCCAAGTTTGCGCAACAAGAAAGACCTCGTTGAACAGTTTGTGGACTCTGTGACTACCAAGTCCAAGGTAGATGCACAGTGGCAGGTGTTTGTGGCGGCGAAGAAGGTGCAAGAGCTAGAGCACATCATCGGCGAAGAAAGCCTCCATCCTGAAGAGACGCGCAGCTTCATGGAAGGCGCATTTCGTGATGGTGTGATTTCAAGCGCAGGCACGGCCATTGCAAAAATTCTGCCGCCCGTGTCTAGATTTTCAAAGGGCAACAATCACGCGGACAAAAAACATGCCGTGCTTGAAAAGTTGACGCGATTCTTTGATCGGTATTTCGGATTGATCTAACGGCTCAATCAGTGGGTTCAAACAAAAACGGCCTAGATTTCTCTAGGCCGTTTTGTTGGGTTCGCTCAACCTCCTGCGGGGTGGTGTGGTTTACAGATCCTTGCGGGTCTCGACCAACACCAGCGGGCCTTCATCCATGATCACCTGTGGTGGACGCTCACGCGGCACATGCACAGGCTTGGGTTCGGCCGCAATGGCGGCTTGCACCGCAGCGATGCTGTCTGGGTTGGAGTTGACCCATTCCAAACCGGAGCTTTGGGCCACGGCTTGCATCTCTCCCAACGGCAGTGTGAAGCTTTGAACGCGAGGCATGCCTGTGCGTGCAGGGGCTTGGGCTACAGGTGCGGCTGGCTGCGCTTCATCACGCGATCCGTGACGTGGCACGTGGTCGCTGCGTTCTTGGCGCTCTGGACGCTCAGCACGTTCACCACGAGGTTCGCGTTGTTCGCGCGGTTGACGTGGCTCGCGGGCTTCTTGTTGCGTTTGATCAGGCGATGTGTGGTCATGCGCCGCATGGTCGTGCTCAGCAGTTGGGGCGTGGCCGCCTTGTTCTGCGGAACCTTCTTCACGCGGTGCGCGATCGCCACGCTCGCGGCGGTCACGGCCATAGCGGTCGCGTGAACGGCGTTCACGACGCTCGCCACCGTTGTCGTCGGTTTGCGGTGCTTGGCCTTCAGCCACTGGGGCGTTGTCGAGTGGCAAAACTTCTGGGTCGCCGTTCTCGTCTAGGCGTGGGGCGCGCTCGCGGCGGCCTTCGTTGCGTTCGCCGCGTGGGCTGCGCTCGCGACGGCCTTGGCCACCTTCACCGCGTTCTGCACGCTCACCACGTTCGCTGCGTTCAGCGCGAGGTTCGCGTTGTTCGCCGCCTGTATCGCCATCGGTGCGCTCGCCACGTTCTTCACGGGCCATGCGTTCGTTGCGTGCTTTGGCACGTGCTTCGGCTTGGGCCTCGGGCGTGGCGTTGGTGTCGAGGGCTGCTTGGCCTTCTGCCTGAGGGCCGTTCGGACCTTCACCACGGCCACCGCGGTTGCGGTCTTGGCGTGGGCCACGACCTTCGCGGTTGCCTTCGCTGCGACCACCTTCACCACGATTTTCTGTGTTGCGTTCGCCACGAACAGGGCGCTCGGCGCGTTCGCCACGGGCTTCAATGCCTTCGGCATTGCGCTCTGTTCGGCCTTCGGCATTGCGTTCTGTGCGCCCGTCCGTGCCGCGTTCGGCGCGATCACCGCCACGGCCACCGCGCCCACCACGCTCACCGCGCTCGCCACGACCGCCGCGTCCATTGGCGCTGCGACCATCACGACGCTCACCGCGCTCGCTGGGTTTCTTGTCGCCGACAGCGGGGTTGGCTTTGTCGTCTGAATCGCTACTGAACAGCGACGTGACCCAACCCCACAAGCCGCCTGATTTGGCTTTTGCCTTGTCCGCGTGCTTGACCACTTTGGTATGCGCTGGTGCTGGTGCTGCGGGTGCTTTGGCAGGAGCTACAGGTTTGGACAAGTGCACTGGCGCAGGCGCATCAGGCAACACGCCTTTGATGACGGGCGTTTGCTTATTTGTAGGTTCTTGTGAGCGACGGGTGACGGCAGTGGGGTCTTCAAACTCCTCGGCCATTTTGTAGCTCGCTTCTACGCGGTCGAGGCGGGGGTCGTCGTGCTTTAAACGCTCCAACTTGTAGTTGGGTGTTTCCAGTGTCTTGTTCGGCACGAGCAACACGTTCAAGCGTTGTTGAATTTCAATCTTGGCAATCTCGGTGCGCTTTTCGTTCAACAAGAACGAGGCTACTTCCACCGGCACTTGGGCATACACGGCGGCGGTGTTGTCCTTCATGGACTCTTCTTGGATGATGCGCAAGATTTGCAGCGCCGAGCTCTCGGTGTCACGCACGTGGCCAGAGCCGCCGCAACGTGGGCAGGGGATGGAAGCGCCTTCCGAGAGCGCAGGTCGCAAGCGTTGGCGACTCATTTCCATCAAGCCAAATTTGCTGATGTTGCCGAACTGTACGCGGGCACGGTCGTGGCGCAATGCGTCGCGCAAGCGGTTTTCCACGTCACGGCGGTTGCGGCTTTCGTCCATGTCAATGAAGTCGATGACGATCAGGCCACCCAAGTCGCGCAAGCGCATTTGGCGGGCCACTTCGTCGGCGGCTTCGAGGTTGGTGCGTGTCGCGGTTTCTTCGATGTCGCCGCCTTTGATGGCGCGGGCCGAGTTGACGTCCACCGACACCAAGGCTTCGGTGTGGTCAATCACAATCGCGCCGCCCGAGGGCAGGTTGACGGTGCGGGCGTAGGCCGACTCGATTTGGTGTTCGATTTGGAAGCGGCTGAACAACGGGGTTTCGTCGCTGTAGCGCTTCACACGAGCGGCGTGCTCTGGCATGACGTGAGCCATGAACTGGTGCGCTTGCTCGTAGATGTCATCGGTGTCGATGAGGATGTCACCGATGTCATGGTTGAAGTAGTCGCGGATGGCGCGGATGACCAAGCTGGATTCTTGGTAAATCAAGAACGCGCCTTTGGCACCCTTGGCGCCATCAATGGCGGCCCACAACTTGAGCAAGTAGTTCAAGTCCCATTGCAACTCAGGGGCGCTGCGGCCAATGCCAGCGGTGCGCGCGATGATGGACATGCCCTTGGGGTATTCCAATTGATCCATTGCTTCTTTGAGTTCGGCGCGGTCGTCGCCCTCGATGCGACGGCTGACGCCACCCCCCCGTGGGTTGTTGGGCATGAGCACCACATAGCGACCGGCCAAGCTGATGAAGGTGGTCAGGGCGGCGCCCTTGTTGCCACGTTCTTCTTTTTCCACTTGGACCAAGAGTTCCCGCCCTTCTTTGATGACGTCTTGGATGCGGGCTTGGCTCGCAGATACGCCTTCGGCGAAGTACTGTTTAGAGATTTCTTTGAACGGCAAGAAGCCGTGGCGGTCTTCGCCGTAGTCCACAAAGCAAGCTTCGAGCGAGGGCTCGACGCGGGTGACTACTGCCTTGTAGATGTTGCCTTTGCGCTGTTCGCGGCCTTCGATTTCAATTTCATAGTCAAGCAGCTTTTGGCCGTCGACAATGGCTAGGCGGCGTTCTTCCGACTGGGTTGCATTAATGAGCATCCGTTTCATGATGCGGTTCCTTCACGTGTCAAATCATCACAGGCCCATGACGGGCCAACGATGCCTGAGGGACGTCGGAGAACAAAGGGAATTGCCGCTGAAACCGTGGCCGCCGCGCGAATCAAAAAATGATCAGCGCAGGGGGTGGTGTGTGGGCGCGTGGATAAGGGCAAGAAGTCGCGGTTGTCCTGTTGTCGAGTGCGTGGCTTGATCGGCCGGTGCAGGGGAGACAGGGCTGGTCCAGCGGGCATGGGTGCGACGCGCAACGCTGCATACCGTCGGTGGCAAAAGCCACTCGGTGCAGAGCTCCATCAACATTAACATTGCCACAACCATCGTTTTTGCTTCTTGCAGAGATCCGTCATGGAGGCTTTTCAAAATGAGCCTCCACAACTTGGGGTATTCCGTTTCAGTGTTTTCTGAGCGTCGGCTCAACTTTTGGGGCGAGTGCCACACCGTCTCTTGGGTACGGGGTCTGCGTCGCGGGCACAAAAGGGGCATCGACCTTACCGCGTTCGTCAGTACATGGTCTAATCTGTGTTAAATCAAGCACTTAGAGCAAAACGCTAGTGAATCACATTATAGGGGCTTCGGCCCCAACTCCTGCACCCTCAGTAAAAACACTGACGGTCGACGAAGATTCGGCGGGGCAGCGCCTCGACAACTTTCTCATGCGCCACCTCAAGGGCGTGCCAAAAACCCACATCTACCGCATCATTCGCTCCGGTGAGGTGCGGGTCAACAAAGGCCGCGCCAGCGCCGACCAACGGGTGGAGGCGGGCGATTTGGTGCGTTTGCCGCCTGTGCGCATCTCGGCCCAAGTGCAGGCCAAGGCCGATGCACCGGCGCCTGCCCGAGAGTTCCCCGTCTTGATGGAGGACGAGGCCATGATCGCCATCGACAAACCCGCAGGCGTGGCTGTGCACGGCGGCAGTGGGGTGAGCTTTGGTGTGATTGAGCAATTGCGCCGCGCCCGCCCCGCCTCGACGAATTTAGAACTGGTCCATCGCTTGGACCGCGAAACTTCGGGCGTACTGTTGGTGGCGAAGAAGCGCAGCGCGCTGAAACACTTGCAAGACCAGTTTCGCGACCGTGAAACGGGCAAGACCTATTTGGCTTTGGTGCTGGGTCTGTGGCCATCGAACAAGAAGGTGATTGATTCACCCTTGTTCAAGTACACCGTTGAAAACGGGGTGGGCGAGGGCGAGCGCCGCGTCAAAGTGGTGGACAAAGACGATCCCAATGGCATGCGCTCCATCACGCTGGTTCGCGTGGCGCGCACGGTGGGGCCTTATACCTTGCTGGAGGTGACCATCAAGACAGGCCGTACCCATCAAATCCGTGTGCATTTGGCCAGGCAAGGCCACCCGATTGCGGGGGATGACAAATACGGTGACTTTGAGCACAACAAACTTTTGCAAAAAATGGGCCTCAAGCGCATGTTCTTACATGCGTGGCAGCTCAAGTTTCAGCATCCACAAAACCATCGGCCTGTTAGCTTGCAAGCCCCGCTACCGCCTGAGTTGAAAAACTTTGTGGATGCGGTGCAGCCGCCCATCATCCAACCTCACCTCAACGTTTAAGCCATGCGCCCACGCCAGTTTGATTTGATTGCCTTCGATTGGGACGGCACGCTGTTTGACTCCACGCAAATCATCACCCACTGTATTCAGGCTGCGGTGGTGGATGTGGGCGGTGCCAAGCCCACGGATGAAGCGGCCTCGTATGTGATTGGCATGGCGCTCATGCCGTCGCTGGCCCATGCCGCGCCTGATGTGCCGCAAGACAAATACCCGTTGTTGGACGAGCGTTACCGCTTTCATTACATGCGGCATGCCAACGACATTGTTTTGTTTGATGGTGTGTTGTCTTTGTTGGCGGCATTGCGTGAGCGGCACCACTGGCTGGCGGTGGCCACGGGCAAAAGCCGTCGCGGTTTGGATGAGGCTTTGCGCACGGCAGAGCTGCAAGGTGTGTTCGATGGCTCTCGTACCGCCGACGAAACCGCAGGCAAGCCCCATCCGCGCATGTTGGAGGAGTTGATGCGAGAGTTTGGCGTCGAGCCCGAGCGCGTCTTGATGATTGGCGACACCACGCATGATTTGCAAATGGCGCTCAACGCAGGCTGTGCCAGTGTGGGGGTGAGTTACGGCGCCCATGACCACAGTCAGTTTGAGCCGTTCAAGCCACGCTTTGTGGCGCACTCTGTGAAGGAGTTGCACGATTGGTTGTTGGTCCATGCTTGATTTCGAGTCGCAAATCATCCCTTTGTGCCACGGCACTGATTTAGCCGAGGGGGGTCATGCGGTGCCCTTCGATGTGGTTTATGCAGGCCAAACCTGCCGCGCCTTTGCGATTCGCTTTGAAGGCCAGCCACATGCGTACCTGAACCGATGTACCCATGTGGCGATGGAGATGGACTATCAACCCGACCAGTTTTTTGATGCCAGTGGCCGCTGGTTGTTGTGTGCCACGCACGGCGCCGAGTACGCGCCAGATACGGGTGCGTGCGCAGGTGGGCCGTGCCGAGGTGGCTTGGTCAAGGTGGCGTTGTCTGAGCGTGATGGCGTGGTCCACTGGCATACTGCGTACAACTTGAAACCGTTTGAATTTTTAGATTAACTTTTGATAGAAAAGATATTTCGATGTCTGAACCTCATTTGCCTCCCTCCGAGACCCCCAGCCACAAAACGGTGTGGGAGCGTGACACCTTGGAGCGCCTAGTGTTCGCTACTTTGGCCGAGCAGCGCGCCAGTCGCCGCTGGCGTATCTTTTTGCGCATGGCTTGGTTTGCTTTGGCCGTCGTGCTGGTGTGGACAGGCATGCACAAAGGTGGCGTGGGTGGTTCAAGCCCGAGCCAGCCGCATACGGCGGTGGTGGCCATCAAAGGTGAAATTGCCGATGGCGCAGATGCCAGTGCAGAGTGGGTGGTCACGGCTTTGCGTGCGGCGTTTGAGGACGAGGGTTCGCAAGCCATCGTCTTGCAGATCAACTCCCCCGGCGGCAGCCCCGTGCAAGCGGGCATCATCAACGATGAGATTCGCCGCTTGAAAGAAAAACACAAAAAACCCGTGTATGCCGTGGTCGAGGAGTCGTGTGCGTCGGCCGCTTATTACATCGCTGTGGTGGCAGACGAAATTTATGTGGACAAAGCCAGCATCGTGGGCAGCATTGGCGTACTCATGGATGGCTTTGGCTTCACGGGTTTGATGGACAAGCTCGGCGTAGAGCGCCGCTTGATGACGGCGGGTGTGAACAAAGGTTTCTTAGACCCGTTCAGTCCGCAAACCAAGCCTCAACGTGCGCATGCGCAAACCTTGTTGGACCAGATTCATCAGCAATTCATCCAAGTGGTGCGCGATGGCCGCGGCAAACGCTTGAAAGAAACCCCAGAATTGTTCAGTGGTCTTTTCTGGAGCGGTGAGCAAGCCGTGGAGTTGGGCCTCGCCGATGGCTTGGGCAACCTCGACTACGTGGCCCGGGAAATCGTGAAAGCGGAAGACATCATCGACTACACCCGCCACGATAACGTGGCCGAGCGTTTGGCCAAGCGTTTTGGTGCGGCGATTGGCGAAGGCGCGATGCGTGCCTTGCAAACCATGCCTGCGGTGCGTTGATATTTTAAAAGTTGCGAGCGACTTGTTCGCTTTGGCTCAAAGCAAAAAGGCTCCGCGAGGACAAGCCGTTCGTTTAATCTGTGACGGTTCCTGTAATATGTGTGCGATACATGTAGTGGAGAGCTGTGCATGGGAGTCGAACAAGATATCGAAGCAATTCGGGTTGGCATCAGGGCTGGCCGCTTTTCCAACGAAGCGTCCGTCTCGCAAGGCATCGTCCTGCGTCTCCTGCACGCCTTGGGTTGGCCCTCCTACGACACCGACGCGGTGTGGCCCGAATACTCGCTGAGCGGCCGACGCGTCGACTACGCCCTATGCAGCCCGCCAGGAAAGCCCATCGCCTTCATCGAGGTCAAGCAGATCGGCCAGAGCGACGGAGCCGAACGGCAGCTTTTTGAATATGCATTCCACGATGGCGTTCCCATGGCCATCCTCACCGACGGCCGCGAGTGGAACTTCTTCCTGCCAGGCGAACAGGGCGATTACGGCGAGCGGAGGGTCTACAAACTCGACATCGTCGATCGCGATGTGAAGGAGTGCTCCGAGCGGTTGGAGCGGTATCTGCTGCATTCGGCGGTCGCCTCGGGCGCCGCTATACAAGCCGCACGAGACGACTACCGCAACGTGTCGAAGAATCGGCAGATGCTTGCGGCCTTCCCCAAGGCTTGGCATCAGATCATTGCCGACGAAGACGAGATGCTGTTGGAAATCGTTGCCGACCGCGTGGAAAGCCTGTACGGATTCAAGCCCGGTCCTGACATGGTGGCGGCCTTCTTGAAGGATAGCGTCGCGGGCCGTGCCGCCCAACCAATTGCTCCGGCAAGGACTCCAATACAGCCCATCCAAAGACCTGCCCCCGTGCCAGCGCAAGAGGCCGCCAGGCCTCTTGAAACCATCGCTGCCCCAACTCCCCGAACTGCCGTCCCTCTGCGAACTGCGGTCCCGCACGGACAGACTGGATTCTCGTTCGAGGGCCAGTTCTACCCCGCACGAAACGCCATTGACACGCTAAGGCAAGTGTTCGACCTGTTCATCAAGTGGGACCCCACGTTCGGCGAGCGGTTCGCTGGCTTGCCCAAGCATGGCAGGACCCGCCGATATCTGGCACGGGATGCCAATGACCTATACCGCGATCGGCCGGACTTGGTTCGCGATTGCTCGATCAAGCTTGATTCGGGTTGGTGGATGAGCACGAACTACAGCAAACAGACGATTGGACAAATCATCGCCATGGCCTGCGACGTGGCTAATGTCGCCCATGGCCGCGATCTTGTGGGCAGCCTCGGGGACTGAAAAACAAACGGGCCTCCGAAGGGGTACGTATTGAACTACGCGAAGCTACCGCATCAACAGATTAAGCGAACGGCTTGCCGCGAGGAGCCTTTTTCATGGCGCATGTATGGCGTTACTTGCCCATCAAAAACACGGTGGGATCCCCTGAGATTTGCGCCTTGCCGGCACTGCGCCACGCTTGCACCGTTTTGCACTGCACTTGCATGGTGGCCATGGTCAAACCACTCGCGCGCGCCAAGCGGGTGTTGCCTTGCAGGCCGTTGACCAGCGCATCCCACAAGGCTTGGTTGCGGTAGGGGGTTTCGATGAACAGTTGGGTTTGGCCGTGTTTGGCCACGAGACCTTCTAGCTCGCGCAAGCGTTGTGTGCGTGCTGCGCCGTCTTGCGGCAAGTAGCCCACAAAGGCAAAGTTTTGGCCGTTCAGCCCACTGGCAGCTAAGGCCAGCAGCAGTGACACGGGCCCGACCAGCGGCACCACGCGAATGCCCAAATCATGCGCGGCGCGCACCACGGACGAGCCGGGGTCAGCCACCGCAGGCATGCCGGCTTCGCTGACCAGGCCCACATCGCGGCCTGCCAAGGCAGTTTTGAGCAGGGGCTTGGCATCAAACTCACCCGTGTGGTCGCCTTTTTTGTGTACCTCGCGGGGCAGCTCAGTGATGGTGTTTTCTTGGATGGTTTTAGCCAGTGGCACATGGGCGTCCACGCGCTTCAAAAAGGCACGGGTGCTTTTGGCGTTCTCTGTGATCCAGTGCGTGACGCCTGCGGCGATGCGCAAGGTTTCTTGTGGCAGCACATCGGTGATGGGGGCTTGTGTGTCGCAGCCAAAGTCGAGTGGCGTGGGCACGAGGTAGAGCGTGCCTTTGCTTGCGTTACTCATTGCTGCATGGCTCCAAGTAAGTCAATGCCTGCGGCACGTAGCAAGCGGGCGGTGCGAATCATGGGCAGGCCAATCAGGGCTGTTGGGTCGTCGTTCTCAATGGCGTCGAGCAATGCGATGCCTAGTCCTTCGCTTTTGGCGCTCCCCGCGCAGTCGTAGGGTTCTTCAGCTCGTAAGTAGGCCTCGATTTCGGCATCACTGAGGTCGCGAAAGCGCACCTTGATTTGTGCGAGTTCGGTTTGTTCAAAGTGCTTGGCTTGGCACACCACCGAGACCGCCGTTTGAAACACCACGGTTTGACCGCGCATGCGTTGCAGCTGCAATACGGCGCGTTCGTGGGTGCCGGGTTTACCGAGCGGCTCGCCATGAAGGTCGGCCACTTGGTCTGAGCCAATCACCACCGCGTCGGGGTGCAGGGCTGCCACGGCTTTTGCTTTGGCCAAGGCCAAGCGGGTGGCTAGGGCTTGCGGGGCTTCACCAGCCAAAGGGGTTTCGTCCACCTCAGGGCTGACCACATCAAAAGGGATGCGCAATCGCGCCAATAGTTCGCGGCGGTAGGGGGAGGTGGAGCCCAAAATCAGGGCGGGTTGAGCTTGAGACATGGGTGGATTCTCTTACACTGGCCCGCATGCAAAATCCAAAGAACCTTCACAGCCTCGATGTCAAAGCCTTTGCCAAAGCGCAAATGCACGTGGAAGGTGAGACACCACTGGTTGAGTTTGCGCGTTTGGCTGAAGATTGCACGGGTGATGTGCCGGGCCATGTGGCGTGGTCAGCCCAAGGGGCCCTCGACCCAGACCAAAGTGGCAAAGACGCGGCGTGGTTGCACCTCGAAGCCAAAACAACGGTGCCTTTGACATGTCAGCGTTGCTTACACCCCGTACCCGTGGACTTGCTGATTGAGCAAAACTTTCGCTTTGTGCCCGACGAAGCCACAGCCTTGGCTGAAGATGATGAGTCTGAGGAAGATTTATTGGTCTTGGAGGACAGCTTTGATTTGTTGGCGCTGATTGAAGACGAACTGCTGATGAGTTTGCCTTTGGTGCCCATGCACCAGGGTTGCTTGAGTGAGCAGGTGCCAACTTCCCAAGAAGAAGAGGCGGCCATGTCTGAGGCTAAACCCAATCCATTTGCGGTGCTTGCATCACTCAAAATACGCAAGCACTGAGAGATGATGAGTTGGGCTATAATCATAGGCTTCGTGTCACGCTGACCCAAGTTGGTTTGTGGCCCAATGATTAACCACATTTAAGTCCAGGAGCCATCATGGCTGTCCAGCAAAACAAAAAATCTCCTTCCAAGCGCGGCATGCACAACTCTCACACAGCGTTGACAGCTCCTGGCACAGCCGTTGAGCCAACGACTGGCGAAGTCCACTTGCGTCATCACATCAGCCCAACCGGTTTCTACCGTGGTCGCAAAGTGCTGAAGACCAAGTCTGAAGCTTAATTACTTCAATCCTCATAGGCCCGTGGCTCTCTAGCGCCTCGGGCTTTTGTTTTTTTGACGAGAAGAAACCTGCATGACCACTCTTGCTGTTGATTGCATGGGTGGCGACCACGGCCCGCGTGTCACGCTGGTGGCTTGTCGCCGTTTCTTAGACACACATCCAGATGCGCAGCTTTTGCTGGTGGGTCTGCCCGATGCGATGTCCTCTTTCTCACATCCTCGCGCTCACATCGTTGCCGCCTCTGAAGTGGTGGCCATGGATGACCCTATTGAAGTGGCTTTGCGTCGCAAAAAAGATTCGTCTATGCGTGTGGCCATCGAGCAGGTCAAGAGCGGTGCAGCCCAAGCAGTGGTCTCTGCAGGTAACACGGGTGCTTTGATGGCGATTGCACGTTATGTGCTTAAAACAATCGAGGGCATTGATCGTCCCGCCATTGCAGGCCGCATGCCTGACTTCAAGGGCGGTGGCACGACCATGCTGGATTTGGGCGCCAATGTCGATTGCACGCCGCAGCATTTGCTGCAATTCGCAGTCATGGGCTCGGCCTTGGTTTCCGTGCTTGACAACATTGAAAGCCCCACAGTCGGTTTACTAAATATTGGCGAAGAAGATATCAAAGGCAACGAAATCATCAAAAAAACTAGTGAATTGTTGCGAGCTGCCTCTAACTCTGGGGATTTGAATTTCCATGGAAATGTCGAAGGTAATGATATTTACCAAGGCACGGTAAATCTGATCGTTTGCGATGGTTTTGTTGGCAATGTGGCGCTCAAAGCCAGTGAAGGTTTGGCGCATAAAATCAGCGAAACCTTAAAAAACTCGTTTACACGCAATATTTTTACGAAAATTACAGCGATCTTCGCTTATCCCGTTCTTTCTAATTTTAAAGACAAGGTTGATCATCGGCGTTACAACGGTGCAGCTCTGTTGGGCTTGAATGGTATTGTGTTCAAAAGCCACGGCTCGGCGGACGATGTGGCCTTTGGTACTGCTTTGAACCGCGCGTATGATGCGGCCCACCATAACTTGCTCGAACGTGTACGTTCTCGTATTGCCCATGCGGCTCCTCTGTTAGCTCTTGGACAATTAGACGTCTCGGCCTGAGCCACCTGATTAATGACCCGTTTCTCCCGAATCACTGGCACTGGAAGTTTTCTCCCTCCTCGCCGGTTGACCAACGCAGACTTGGTTGCGGAACTTGCCATACAAGGCGTGGAAAGCTCCGACGAATGGATTGTGGAGCGCACAGGCATCCGTGCCCGCCACTTCGCCGCATCTAACGTCAATAGCAGCGACTTGGCGTTTGAAGCTTGCAAACAAGCGTTGTCCGCCGCAGGTTGCCGCCCCCAAGACATCGACCTCATCATTGTTGCCACGTCTAGCCCAGACATGGTGTTCCCCTCGACTGCCTGTATCTTGCAGCACAAGTTGGCTCAGTTGGACGAGGCCGCCGCTGGCATTGCGGGTGCTCCCGCATTTGATGTGCAGGCTGTGTGTAGTGGCTTTATTTATGCACTGACCGTGGCCGATGCCATGATTCGCGTGGGTTCGGTCAAGCGGGCGTTGGTGGTCGGCTCTGAAGTTTTCTCGCGCTTGCTCGACTTCCAAGACCGCACCACCTGCGTGCTGTTTGGCGACGGTGCTGGCGCTGTGGTGCTGGAAGCGTCGGACACGCCTGGCATCTTGGCCACAGACATCCATGCTGATGGCAAACATGTGGGCATCTTGTGTGTCCCAGGCCATGTGCTTAATGGCAGTATCTTGGGCGACCCTGTGCTCAAGATGGACGGACAAGCTGTATTCAAGTTGGCGGTGGGTTTGCTAGAAGGCGCTGCACGCACCGTGCTGGATAAAGCTGGGTTGACGGACGGCGACATTGATTGGTTGATTCCTCATCAGGCCAACATTCGTATCATCCAAAGCACGGCCAAAAAACTAAAGCTGCCAATGGACAAGGTGGTTTTGACGGTGCAAGACCACGGCAACACGTCTGCGGCATCAATTCCGCTGGCGTTGGACAAAGCCGTGCGCAGCGGTCAAGTGAAAAAAGGCGAGACACTCATGCTAGAAGGCGTGGGCGGTGGCTTCACTTGGGGTGCGGTACTCGTTAAGTTGTAAGTCTGCGCCAGACTTGATGTGACAAACTTTTCATAGACGTTATGACTTCATTTGCTTTTGTATTTCCGGGCCAAGGCTCTCAATCCGTCGGCATGCTCGACGCTTGGGGTGACAACCCTGTGGTGGCTCAAACTTTGGCCGAGGCGTCTGACGCCATGGGCGAAGACATGGCCAAGCTCATTCATGAAGGTACTAAAGAAGCCCTGGGTTTGACCACCAACACTCAGCCTGTGATGTTGGTGGCCGCTGTGGCGGCGTACCGCGCTTGGTTGGCTGAAGGCGGCGCTATACCTTCCGTGGTCGCTGGCCATTCCTTGGGTGAATACTCGGCCTTGGTTGCTTCTGGTGTGCTGACTTTGGCCAAAGCTGCACCTTTGGTGCGCTTCCGTGCACAAGCGATGCAAGAATCCGTGCCAGTGGGAACGGGTGCCATGGCTGCGATTTTGGGTATGACAGCGGCACAAGTGATTACAGGCTGCGCCGAAGCGCAAGCCACCTTTGGAGCAGGTTCTGCCGAGACGGTGGAGGCCGTGAACTTCAACGACCCAGGTCAAACCGTGATTGCGGGCAGCAAAGCTGCTGTAGAGAAAGCCTGCGAAGTGCTCAAAGCCAACGGCGCCAAACGTGCCTTGTCTTTGCCAGTGTCTGCTCCTTTCCACTCGAGCTTGATGAAGCCCGCAGCCGAACGTCTGAAAGAAAAACTCGCTGCCACTGTTTTTGCCGCCGCGCAAATCCCTGTGGTGAACAACATCGACGTGACGGTAGAAACCGATGCTGATCGCATCCGTGATGCTTTGTATCGTCAAGCTTTTGGTCCTGTGCGCTGGGTTGAATGCGTGGCTGCCATCAAGGCACGTGGTGTGACCACTTTGGTCGAGTGCGGCCCAGGTAAGGTCTTGGCGGGAATGACTAAACGCATTGACGCAGATTTAACTGGCTTGCCCTTGTTTGACCCCACCAGTTTGGCCGAAGTCAAAACTGCACTGGCTTAATCAAAAGAGAAGAATATGAGAGACGACAAACAACACATTGCCTTGGTGACGGGCGCTTCGCGCGGCATCGGTGCAGCCATTGCCCAAGAGTTGGCCCAACAAGGCTATTTGGTCATCGGGACGGCCACGTCAGATGACGGCGCAGCCAAAATCACCCAAGCGTTGTCTGCACACGCAGGTTGTCGCGGTGCAAATTTGAATGTGAACGAAGGCGCCGCAGTCGAGGCGTTGATTGACCAAATCACCAAAGAGCATGGAGCTTTGCATGTGTTGGTGAACAATGCGGGCATCACCCGTGACACCTTGGCCATGCGCATGAAGGATGACGATTGGGATGCCGTGCTCGACACCAATCTCAAAGCCGTGTTCCGCGTGTCACGCGCCGTGATTCGCCCCATGATGAAGCAACGCTATGGCCGCATTATCAGCATCACCAGTGTGGTGGGCGCATCGGGCAACCCTGGTCAAGCCAACTACGCAGCGGCCAAGGCTGGTGTGGCTGGCATGACCCGCGCTTTGGCGCGTGAGTTGGGTAGTCGTGGCATCACGGTCAACTGTGTGGCCCCAGGCTTTATCGAGACCGACATGACGGCTTCCTTGCCTGAACAACAACAAAAAGCCTTGCTAGGCCAAATCCCTTTGGGCCACCTTGGCAAGCCTGTTGACATTGCACATGCTGTAGCCTATTTTGCGGGCGCAAATGCCAGTTACGTGACGGGGCAAGAGCTGCATGTCAACGGAGGCATGTTCATGACTTAACAGGCTGCTGAAATACCTCAACCTTGGTGATTTAAATAATTACGCAGCGGAGGGCGTAATTAATGCTGAATCTAAAGTGCCAGCGGCTTTCAAAGCTTGAACCCAAGCAGGGGAGACACCGCGACCTGTCCAAGTTTGCTCTGGGTTTGATGGATTGCGGTATTTAAGAGCAACTTTTTTGCCTGCTAACGCACCTTTTCTAATTGTTTTCGGGGTTTTTGAGGCCTTACTAGATTTTGTCGAACCCAATGCTTTTGTGAGATCCGAAGCTGTCAATCCAGCCTCTTTCGCCAACATGATGATCTTTGCCAAAACTTTATCGTGAGACTTTGACTTCAAAGCCTGCTCTTTTTTATCTAAGAGCTCACGTTGCTTACGAATGGCTGCGAGTTGATTTGCGACGGTAATACGTGCCATGAGATATTCCTATGCAGGATGTTAAAAATAAGCCCCGATTCTAAACATACTCGCCAAACTTAAAAGCCCGCATGCAGCGGGCTTTGATTCGGATATACCGCGTTAATTACGGCGATCGAGCAGTTGTGCTGCTAAGGATTGCATCGCATCACGGTAAGAATTAGCGGGCAAGAGGCTGAGGGCTGCAATAGCGCGTTTTGCTTCTGCGCTAGCAGCTGCGCGAGTAGCCTCTAGAGCACCAGTGGCACGCACAATCGCTACGATTTCATTCAATGCGGTCATTTCGCCGTTTTCAATGGCACTTTGAATGGTTTGACGCTGTGCATGTGTGCCGCGTTGCATGGCAATGATGAGCGGTAAGGTATTTTTGCCTTCGCGCAAATCGTCACCTAAGTTTTTGCCCAACTCATGAGCTTGGCCATCGTAATCCAATACATCATCAATGACTTGAAAAGCGGTGCCTAAGGCTTGGCCGTAGTCGGCGCAAGCCGCTTCGACCTCGGGCGAACTCTTAGCCAAGATGGCAGCCAAGCGTGTGCTGGCTTCAAATAGCTTGGCGGTTTTGGAGCGAATGACTCGCAAATAGCCCACTTCGTCGAGCGAGGCGTCGTGCATATTCATTAATTGCAGCACTTCACCCTCAGCAATCACATTGGTAGCTTCGGCCAATACCTCCATGACGCGCATTTCGCCTGAGTCCACCATCATTTGGAAGGCTCGGGAATATAAAAAGTCGCCCACCAACACGCTGGCAGGGTTGCCAAATGACTCATTGGCGGTGGGGCGACCGCGACGCAGGGTGGATTCGTCCACCACATCGTCATGCAACAAGGTGGCGGTGTGGATGAACTCCACCACGGCGGCCAAGTTGTGGCGTTGGGCATCGGTGTAGCCCAACGCGCCTGCCATGAGCAACAGCAGGGCAGGGCGAATGCGCTTGCCGCCGGCGGAGATGATGTATTGCGACACAGTGCCCACCAACGGCACGCCTGAATCTAAGCGTTGCGCGATGACGCGGTCCACTTCTGTCATATCGGCTG
The DNA here is from genome assembly GCF_031538885.1 of Limnohabitans sp. Lineage (GTDB taxonomy): Bacteria > Pseudomonadota > Gammaproteobacteria > Burkholderiales > Burkholderiaceae_C > Limnohabitans. Next base: position 6,796 of record NZ_JAVKLW010000072.1, on the reverse strand, counting down.
CAATTAGGACTAAAGGATTAGAGGGTGTGGTGGACAAAGCGGGACTAGAAAAATAGGATGAAAAGCGTTGAAATGCTGTTGGATTATAGGGATTGGCCAAGTGGAGCCATTCACTGATATAATTTTGGGCTCTGCGGAAATCCGTCCGTAGATATCCACATAGATTCTTATCTAGAGGTCTCACATGTACGCGGTCATAAAAACCGGCGGCAAACAGTATCGTGTTGCTGCTGGCGAAAAAATTAAAGTAGAACAGATTGCTGCGGACGTAGGCCAAGAGATCGTGATCGATCAAGTGTTAGCAGTCGGTAACGGCGCTGAACTCAAGGTCGGCACACCCTTGGTGTCCGGTGCAACTGTCACAGTGACAGTTTTGTCTCATGGCAAACACGACAAAGTTCGCATTTTCAAAATGCGTCGTCGTAAGCATTACCAAAAACGCCAAGGGCATCGTCAGCAGTTCACAGAGCTGCAGATTGCTTCCATCAACGGCTAAGGAGCATTTGACATGGCACAGAAAAAAGGCGGCGGCTCTACGCGCAACGGGCGTGATTCCAAGCCCAAAATGCTCGGTGTGAAAGCTTTTGGCGGTGAGTTGATCTCTGCTGGATCCATCATCGTGCGTCAACGTGGTACCAAGTTTCACCCCGGCGTCAACGTCGGCGTGGGTAAAGACCATACTTTGTTCGCATTGGTTGACGGCCACGTGTCGTTCGGCGTTAAAGGCGCTTTGAACAAGCACATGGTCAACATCACACCCGTTTGATTTTTTCAAACCGATTTGTGACAAAGCCCCGACTTGTCGGGGCTTTACTTTTTACACTAGACCCATGAAATTCGTAGACGAAGCCTATATCGACATCGCCGCTGGTGATGGGGGGAACGGCTGCGTCTCCTTCCGTCATGAGAAGTACAAAGAGTTCGGCGGCCCCAACGGGGGTGATGGCGGACGCGGTGGCCATGTGTTCGCTGTGGCAGACCCCAATCTCAACACCTTGGTGGACTTCCGCTATTCGCGCCGCCACGAGGCCAAACGCGGCCAACACGGCATGGGCTCCGACATGTTCGGCCATGCAGGCGACGACATCACCTTGAAAATGCCCGTGGGCACGATCATCAGCGACGTTGAAACCGGCGATGTGCTGTTTGAGTTGCTCACCCCAGGCGAAGTCATCACCATCGCCAAGGGCGGGGATGGCGGCTTTGGCAATATGCGTTTCAAGAGCGCCATCAACCGTGCGCCGCGTCAAAAAACACCAGGCTGGCCCGGTGAAAAACGCGAACTCAAGCTTGAGTTGAAAGTGTTGGCTGACGTTGGTTTGTTGGGCATGCCCAACGCTGGCAAGTCCACTTTGATTTCAGCCATTTCCAATGCGCGCCCCAAGATTGCCGACTATCCTTTCACCACCTTGCACCCCAACTTAGGTGTGGTGCGCGTCGGGCCTGAGCAAAGCTTTGTCGTGGCCGATGTGCCGGGTTTGATTGAGGGCGCATCTGACGGCGCTGGTTTGGGGCATCAGTTTTTGCGCCATTTGCAGCGCACCCGTTTGTTGCTGCATCTTGTGGATATTGCGCCGTTCGATGAAGGCGTGGACCCTGTGGTGCAAGCTAAGGCCATCGTCAACGAACTCAAAAAATATGACAAAGCCTTGTACGACAAACCACGTTGGATTGTGCTCAACAAACTCGACATGGTGGCTGCCGATGCGCGCGAAGCCTTGGTGGCTGACTTTGTCAAACGCATGAAATACAAAGGTACTGTGTTTCAAATCTCGGCACTCACGCGTGAGGGATGCGAGCATCTGATCAAGGACATCTTCAAACACATCAAAGCGCAGCAGGTGGCGGAGCAGCCACCGGAGTATGTGGATCCACGCTTTGTTGAGCCAACGCCTGAATAAGTAGCCATGACGCTGTCGACTTCCACTGTGTTGCGCGATGCAAGACGCATCGTGGTCAAGGTTGGCTCTAGCTTGGTCACCAATGAAGGCCGTGGCTTAGACGAACAAGCCATTGGTGAATGGTGTCGCCAACTCAGCGCCTTGGTGCGCGATGGTCGCGAAGTCATCATGGTCTCCAGTGGTGCGATTGCCGAAGGCATGAAGCGCCTGGGCTGGACCACGCGCCCGCAAGAGCTGCACGAGCTGCAAGCCGCTGCCGCCGTCGGGCAAATGGGCTTGGCTCAGATGTATGAAACCAAGTTGCGCGAAAACGGTTTGGGTTCTGCCCAAGTGCTGCTCACGCATGCCGACTTGGCCGACCGCGAGCGCTACCTCAATGCCCGTTCGACCTTGTTGACCTTGCTCACGCACGGCGTGTTACCCGTCATCAACGAGAACGACACCGTGGTCAATGACGAAATCAAGTTTGGCGACAACGACACCTTGGGTGCGTTGGTGGCCAACTTGGTCGAGGCCGACGCGCTCATCATCTTGACCGATCAAAAAGGTTTGTACAGCGCCGATCCACGTCATGATCCGACCGCTACCTTTGTGCATGAGGCCCGTGCAGGTGACGCAGCGCTGGAAGAAATGGCGGGCGGCGCAGGTTCTAGCCTTGGTAAAGGCGGCATGATCACCAAAATCTTGGCCGCTAAACGCGCGGCGGGTTCAGGGGCCTCCACCGTCATCGCATGGGGTCGCGAACCAGATGCCTTGGTGCGTCTGACCCAAGGTGAAGCTATTGGCACCTTGCTGATTGCACAAACGCAAAAGCAACAAGCCCGCAAACAATGGATGGCAGACCATCTGCAACTGCGCGGCTCCGTCATCATTGACAATGGCGCGGTCAGCAAGCTCAGAGCTGATGGTTCTAGTCTGTTGCCCATTGGTATGAACGGTGTGAATGGTGACTTTTCGCGGGGCGAAGTGATTGCCATCCTAGACAGCCAAGGCCAAGAAGTTGCCCGTGGCTTGGCCAACTACGCAGCTGCGGAAGCGCGCTTGTTGTGTCGCAAGCCTTCAGGACAAATTACTGCATTGCTCGGCTATGCCGCCGAGCCAGAGATGGTGCACCGCGACAACTTGGTACTCTCTAAATAAAGAAACGCCCACCTGTTTTCACAGGTGGGCGTTGTCACATAGAGACCTTGGTGGTTAGCGCAGTCCTGCTTGTGGGTCTGGGTCAAACGTCGCACCTGGCGGCAACTCCATATTCATGGATGCGCCAAATTGTTTGGGCATGCCACTGTTGTCTGGTGTGGGGTGTTGGCTGGTGCGGAAATAACGTCGGTTGTCGTGGCGCGGCAAAAAGCGCGACAACTCGGTCAGCGCCATTTCATACACCCCGCGCTTGAACTCCACCACCACATCCAGTGGCACCCAATAATCGTTCCAACGCCAAGCATCAAACTCGGGATGATCGGTGGCACGCAAATTCAAATGATGGTCGGGCGCGACCAACTGCAGCAAAAACCAAATTTGCTTTTGGCCTTTGTAAAACCCACGCGCATCACGTCGGATGAACCGGTCTGGCACCTCATAGCGCAACCAATCACGGGTACGGGCAACGATGCGCACATGCTCTTGTTTGAGCCCCACTTCTTCGTGCAATTCTCGGATCATGGCTTGCTCGGGGGTTTCTCCTCGATCAATGCCACCCTGCGGGAACTGCCAACTGTGGGTGCGGATGCGCTTGCCCCAAAAAACCTGATTTTTCTGGTTGAGCAAGATGATGCCGACGTTGGGTCTGAACCCTTCTCGGTCAAGCATAATCAAACCTCAAATTTTTAAACTAAGTCGATTATGCACAGAGCTGCACCCGTCCACTCAAAATTTGTCCTAATTCTCTACTAAATTGACGATTCGATTGCCCGCATGAAAGCCTCCCAGTTTCTTATTTCCACCCTCAAAGACGCCCCTGCTGACGCCGAAGTGGTCAGCCACAAATTGATGATGCGCGCGGGACTGATCAAAAAGCTCGGTGCGGGCATCTACAACTACATGCCCATGGGCTTGCGCGTGATTCGCAAGGTCGAGGCCATCGTGCGCGAAGAAATGAACAAAGCGGGCGCGATAGAACTCGCCATGCCCGTGGTGCAACCCGCCGAGCTGTGGCAAGAGACAGGTCGTTTTGACAAGATGGGCCCTGAGTTGCTGCGCATCCAAGACCGCCATGGCCGTGACTTCGTGGTGCAGCCCACCAGCGAAGAGGTGGTGACTGACATCGCTCGCCAAGAAATTCGCAGCTACAAGCAACTGCCCAAAAACTTCTACCAAATTCAAACCAAATTCCGTGATGAACGTCGCCCACGTTTTGGCTTGATGCGCGGCCGTGAATTCATCATGAAAGACGCTTACAGCTTCGACCGCGACCAAACCAGCGCCAAGCAAAGCTACCAAGTCATGGCCGGTGCGTACCGCAAAATCTTTGATCGCTTCGGCTTGACCTACCGCGCCGTGGCCGCTGACAGTGGCGCGATTGGCGGCGACTTAAGCGAAGAGTTCCAAGTGATTGCCGCCACCGGCGAAGACGCCATCGTCTATTGCCCCACCAGCACCTACGCTGCCAACATGGAAAAGGCCGAGGCCTTGGCCCCCACGCAAACGCGCGGCGCAGCGACGCAAGCGTTGACCCAAGTCGCTACACCAGGCAAGAGCACCTGCGAAGACGTGGCCGCGTTGTTGAACGTGCCCTTGAGCACCACCGTCAAGTCATTGGTATTGGCCACGGACACGCTCAACGACAAGGACGAAGTCGTCAAGTCCACCGTGTGGCTCTTGCTCGTGCGCGGCGACCATGACATGAACGAAGTCAAAGTCGGCAAGCTGCCTGGCTTTGAAGGCGGTTTCCGTTTTGCGACGACGGCTGAAATTGAAGCCCACTTCGGCTGCAAGCCAGGCTATCTTGGGCCCGTCAACTTGAAGCAACCGCTCAAAATCGTCGCCGACCGCGATGTGGCCGTGATAGCCGACTGGATTTGCGGCGCCAATGAAGTCGACTTCCACATGACAGGCGTCAACTTTGGCCGCGATGTGCCCGAGCCCGATTGGGTGGCCGATATTCGCAACGTGGTGGCGGGTGACGCTTCGCCCGATGGCCAAGGCGTGCTCGCCATTGAGCGTGGCATCGAAGTCGGCCATGTGTTCTACCTCGGCACCAAATACAGCCAAGCCATGAACGCCACCTTCTTGGACGTGAACGGCAAACCCCAATTCATGGAAATGGGTTGCTACGGCATTGGCGTCACGCGTTTGCCCGCTGCTGCGATTGAACAAAACCACGACGAGCGCGGCATCATTTGGCCCGATGCAATCGCCCCCTTCACCGCCGTGATTTGCCCTGTCAACATAGACCGCAGCGAAGACGTCAAAGCCGCCGCTTACAAACTCTACGAAGAACTGTTGGCCCTTGGTGTGGACGTTATCTTGGATGACCGTGGCGAGCGCCCAGGCGCGATGTTTGCTGATTGGGAACTCATCGGTGTCCCACACCGCATCACCATTGGTGACAAAGGTTTGAAAGACAGCATGGTCGAGTACCAACACCGCCGCGACGCCGAGTCCACCAAAGTACCCGTGGCCGATGTGTTGGCGCATGTGAAAGCCAAACTCGGTTTGTGATGCACATGGTCCGCTGCATACGCCTGTTCAGTCGTGTGTGGTGCGTGCTGCTGATCAGTGCATCTGCACATGCGGGTAGCCAGCGAGAAGAGCCCCTGATCGACTCGGTACGCACCGCTCTCAGTGCGGTGGTGCATCCGTCTGGCCCGCCCACCTTGGTGCATGCCGACAACAAGGCGGGCCACATGTTCCAGCAATGGCTCGCTCAGACAGAAGCCCGCTTAGAAAAACAAGTGCAACGCCGCAAAGCCAGTGCTGCACCTGCGCATGTCGCCACGGCCGCGGCAACGCCCAATGGCCCGCCGGACTTGTTGACGCATGAGCTAGCCAACCCCCACTTGCGCCGTGAGTTTTTACAAACTGTTTGGTATGAAAGCCAGCGTGCAGGCTTGGAGCCATCGCTGGTGCTGGGACTCGTCCAAGTCGAAAGTGGTTTTCGTAAATTCGCCATCAGCAGCGCAGGTGCGCGGGGCTTCATGCAAGTCATGCCGTTTTGGACACGTGTGCTGGCCGAGGGGGATGCCAGTGTGCTGTTTCAAGCACAAACCAATTTGCGCTTTGGCTGCGTGATTTTGCGGCACTACTTGAACCTTGAAAACGGAGATTTAGTATTGGCACTTGGGCGCTACAACGGCAGCCGTGGACAGGTGCAATATCCAAACGCCGTGTTAGCGGCGCAAAAGGGGTGGCAATGAAGTTCTGGCTGGCCGTGGTTTCAGGTGCGCTCCTCGCGGGCTGCGCTACCCAAGCCTACCGTGCCGTTGAGCAAGAATGTTCGGCCACTGTTTTTGCTGACTATCCGGTTCAGAAAGTGCAGCAGATTGAAACCCGTCAACGCATGGTGCAGATATCGACAGGCATGCGTAGCTGCTTTGCCAGCAGAGACGGCAACCAAATGCGCACGCTTTGTACCGACATCACGCGTCCTGAACTGTTGACATACCAAGAAATGAGAGAAGTGGACCAAAATGAAACCGTGCGCAACATGGCATCGCTTCATGTGCAGCCAATCTGTGTCTACAGCGTTACGGCAATGCCAAGTGCAAAACAACTCAATTGTTGGTGCCTGTGAAATAAGACACAAGTAAAAAATAGTTAAGGAACATCTGCATAACCTTCTTGTAAACCCTGACAGCGTGAACGCCATAGACTGCGTTGAATACACATGAAACAAACCAGCCTATCGATCAGCGGCTTTGAGCTGCAAAGTAAACGCACACGTCGACGAGAGTTTC
>NZ_JAVKLW010000071.1:0-3020 GCF_031538885.1 Limnohabitans sp. | reverse complement strand
GCCGCCAGCTCGATGGCCAGTGGCACGAACGCGGCTGAACTCGACTTTGATTCGGTGCAACGCGGCAACCCCGAAATTGAGCGCCGTGCGCAAGAGGTGATCAACCATTGCTGGGCGCAAGGCAAGAACAACCCCATCCTCGCCATTCACGATGTGGGCGCGGGCGGTTTGTCCAATGCCTTCCCTGAATTGACCAACGACGCAGGCCGTGGCGCACGCTTTGATTTGCGCGCAGTGCCCCTCGAAGAATCGGGCTTGGCCCCCAAAGAAATTTGGTCCAACGAAAGCCAAGAGCGCTATGTGATGGCGATTGCGCCAGAGTCGCTAGAGCAATTCAAAGCCTTCTGCGAGCGCGAGCGTTGCCCATTTGCGGTGGTGGGTGTGGCGACGCAAGAGCGCTACTTGACTGTTGCGAATGAAGATGCGGAGTTGCCTCATCACACAGATGCCAGTGCAGCGGCCGCAGTCAATATGCCCATGAACGTGTTGCTGGGCAAGCCGCCCAAGATGCACCGCGACGTCACACGCGTCGAACGCACCAGCGCCCCGATGGACCTGACTGGCGTGAGCTTGCAAGAGTCCGTCATCCATGTGCTGAGCCACCCCACGGTGGCCAGCAAACGTTTCCTCATCACCATTGGCGACCGCGCCGTGGGTGGCCTGACGCACCGCGACCAAATGGTGGGCCCGTGGCAAGTGCCTGTGGCCGATGTGGCCGTTACCTTGGCCGACTATCAAGGCTTTGCGGGTGAAGCCATGAGCATGGGCGAGCGCACACCGCTGGCGTCCCTCGATGCCCCCGCCTCAGGCCGCATGGCTGTGGCGGAAGCCATCACCAATTTATTGGCTGCTCCATTTGAGTTGCCACGCGTCAAGCTCAGCGCCAACTGGATGGCCGCTTGTGGCGAGCCCGGTGAAGACGCGGCGCTGTACGACACCGTCAAAGCTGTGGGCTTGGAACTTTGTCCAACATTGGGCATTTCTATCCCCGTGGGCAAAGACAGTTTGTCCATGCACACGCAGTGGGCTGAAAACGGCGAAACGAAAAAAGTGACCTCGCCTGTGAGCTTGATCATCAGCGCGTTTGCATCCATTGCCGACGTGCGTGGCACACTCACACCCCAACTCAACCGCACGGAAGACACCACCTTGGTGTTGGTGCAGTTGGGTGAGGGCCAACGCCGCATGGGCGGCAGCATCTTGGGTCAAGTGCTCAATCAAGCGGGCGACCAAGTGCCCGACCTCGACGACGCACAAGACTTGGTCAAGCTCGTCAACGCCGTCAACGCTCTGCGCGCGCAAGGCAAAATTTTGGCGTACCACGACCGCAGCGATGGGGGCTTGATCGCCGCGGTGTGCGAAATGGCCTTTGCGGGCCAAGTGGGCGTGGCATTGAATGTGGACATGCTCATCACCGAAGGCGATGGCATCCACGACAGCCGTGCTGAATACGGCGATACCAAAAACTGGGCCTCACAGGTGAGCGCCCGTCGCGAAGAACTCACGTTGCAAGCCTTATTCAACGAAGAGTTGGGTGTGGTGCTGCAAGTGCGCACGTCAGAGCGCAACGAGGTCATGCAAACCCTGCGTGAGCATGGCCTGTCCAAGCACAGCCACTTTGTGGGCAAGACGCGTCCAGAGTCGTCCACCATCGCCAAAGGCAAGGGCGAAATCAGCGTGTGGCGCGACACCAAAGAGGTGTTCGTGGCCAAACTGGCCGACCTGCACCAGGTGTGGGACAGCGTCAGCTGGAAGATTTGCCAACAGCGCGACAACCCTGCATGCGCTGACGCAGAACACGCTGCCGCTGGCAACCCAACAGACCCCGGCATGCATGTGCATTTGCCAGCAGGCATCACCGATAACGTGGCAGCGCCGTTCGTCCATGTGGCTGCCAAACCCAAAGTGGCGGTGCTGCGTGAGCAGGGCGTGAACTCTCACGTTGAGATGGCCTATGCCTTTGCCGAAGCAGGCTTTGAGGCGTATGACGTACACATGACCGACCTGCAAACAGGCCGCGCCAAACTGCAAGACTTCAAAGGCTTGGTGGCCTGTGGTGGCTTTAGCTACGGCGACACCTTGGGTGCGGGCATTGGCTGGGCGCGCAGCATCACGTTCAACCCCGTGTTGTCTGAACAAATGCAGCAGTTCTTTGCGCGCACCGACACCTTTGGCTTGGGCGTGTGCAACGGCTGCCAAATGTTTGCCGAGTTGGCCGACATCATTCCCGGTGCAGAGCACTGGCCACGCTTCACCACCAACCAAAGCGAGCGCTTTGAAGCGCGTTTGAGCATGGTGGAGGTGTTGCCGTCACCGTCGCTGTTCTTTGCAGGCATGGCTGGAGCCCGCTTGCCCATCGCGGTGGCGCACGGCGAAGGCTTTGCCAACTTCAGTCAGCGAGGCAACGTGACACAAGCATTGCCCGCTATGCGTTTTGTGGACAACCACGGCGCAGCGACTGAGGTCTATCCGTTCAACCCCAACGGCAGCGCGGGTGGTTTGACATCGATCACTACCGCGGACGGTCGCTTTACCGCCATGATGCCGCACCCCGAGCGGGTGTTTCGCAACGTGCAGATGAGTTGGACAGATCTAGCGGCTTCGGGGGGCGTGGAGACGTTCAGCCCTTGGATGCGGATTTGGCGCAATGCGCGTCAGTGGGTGGGCTAATCTGTCTATTTAACGCATAAAAAACCGCAGTCTTGACTGCGGTTTTTTATGGACGAGTTTTGTAAAACGTGATGGGTGACCCGACCATCTCTTTGACACGCTGGTTGAGCACAGACTTTTTCATCTTGCCTACCACATGCATCTCACACGGCTTGCAGTCAAAGCGGAGCGTGAGCTTTTCGCTGCCGTTGATGAGCATGAGTGGCTCGGCCTTGACCGTGCCTTGTACGCCCGTGACGCCCTTGGCTTGTTTGGGGCATAGGCTCATGCTGAAGCGCACGCAGTGCTTGGTGATCATCAGGCTGGCTTCGCCCAATTCTTCGTGGCTCTCGTACGCCGCTTCAATGACT
>NZ_JAVKLW010000070.1:0-3933 GCF_031538885.1 Limnohabitans sp. | reverse complement strand
AGGGGCCTGAGGGCAAAGGTGGGATGACGAAATGGGTCTCTTACGCCGAAAAATCGTGCTATCGACGCACACAATTGCACATCGTGAAGTCCGTAACAAGTCACGCTACAAATTCATGCGTTGTGCAGACCTTCCCTAGATGTATTTAGTCCTGATCGCGTGGATTTACGTGGCCTTCACGATGGCCGTGGTCGAAGCAACAAGCCCCGTGGGCTCTTTGTTCGGAGCCGTTTTTACTTTTTTTCTTTACGGTGTGCTACCCATGAGTGTGGTGGGTTACATCATGGGCACACCCGCCAGACGGCGCGCCATCAAGGCCCAAGAAGCAGCAGAACGTCAACACACCATAGCCCCCAACGGGATACAAGCCCTGCCGTCAACGACGCCAAATGCAAACGGCGAAACGACCAGTGACCCCATCACGCCTGTACGAAAAGAGCCTTGAAGACTGAGACACGGTGCACCATGCAGGGCGGCTGTCGTTGCCCGACAGCGAGGTGACCCCTAAGGCTTGCAAACGCAAATGAGCCAAGCCAGCGAGGTCGGCCAGCCATTTGTTGTGATGGATTGGATGCGGCTTGAAATAACGCATGGCCAGAGATGCGTTAGAGGGTGAGGTCGAGATGAAAACCTCGCGCACATCGTCTCCAACCTCAAAGGCTTCAGGGCCAATGCAAGGCCCCAACCAGACACGAACTCGTGCAGGGCTGACACACGCTGCCCCACAAACCGCGTGCATGGTGTTCTCCACGACACCGCCAGCCAAACCACGCCAGCCAGCATGGGCTGCAGCCACCACAGTGCCAGCATCGTCCGTGAAGAGCAAAGGCAGACAGTCGGCCACCATGATGGTGCAGGCCACCCGTGGTGTTGTGCTGATGCAAGCATCGGCAGCGATGCCATCTGGGCTTGTGATGTTCAAAGCCGTGACAGCTACGCCATGGGTCTGTGTCAAAAACAGAGGCCGTGCGCCGCCCAACTCGGCTTGCAGCAAGGCGCGGTTGGTAGCCACTGCTTGCGGGTCATCGCCCACATGGTCACCCAGATTCAGCGCAGCAAACGGTGCTTGCGATACGCCACCCACTCGCGTGGTACACAAAGCCGACACACCCTCTGGCAAAGCCCAATGCATGGGCCACAGCAAAGGCGAGGATGGGACGGATGGAGAGTGGCTCATGTTGGCCTAAGGATATCCCGAACGCACCGGCTTGATGCTGCGGCGAGGGCGGTAGACTCAAGCCTCATTTCAACTCGCAGTAACTAGACCATGATTCTCGAACTCGCCGACATCCGTATCCAACCCGGTCAACAAGCCGCTTTTGATGCAGCCATTCAACATGGCGTAGACACTGTCATCTCCAAGGCCAAAGGCTTTGAAGGCTACAAAGTCAATCGTGGCATTGAGTCCCCTGAGCGTTATGTGCTGCAAATTTTCTGGGCAACGCTTGAAAATCACACGGTGGACTTTCGAGAGTCTGCGGCCTTCAGTGAATGGCGAGCCATCGTTGGCCCCTTCTTCGCACAACCACCAGTGGTGGAGCACTTTGATCTGGTCGTCAAATCACACGACTAACAATTCGCCGGACACACACATGCGCTATTTGTTTGCCCCCACGCCCGTAGTTTCAGTTCCCGTCGTCGGCCTGGCCGCACGCTACCCTGTACACCGCATTTACTGTGTGGGCCGCAACTACGAAGAACACGCCAAAGAGATGGGCTTTACAGGCCGTGAACCGCCCTTCTTCTTTATGAAGCCTGCCGACAGCTTGGTCGTGGTCAACGCCGGTGAAACTGGCCGTATGCCCTACCCCAGCCTGACCCAAAATTTGCACCATGAAATTGAGTTGGTCGTGGCTATTGGCCAAGGCGGTAAGAACATCAAAACCGCAGATGCCTTGAGCCACGTCTATGGCTACGCCGTAGGCTTGGACATGACGCGTCGTGACCTGCAAAACGAGATGAAGAAGCAAGGTCGCCCTTGGTGTATTGGCAAAGCGTTCGATCACAGCGCCCCGATTGGCCCCATCACCCCCTCCGCACAGGCGGGCGACGTGGCCCGCGCCGAGATCTTCGTGCAAGTCAACGGACAAGACCGCCAGCGCAGCAACGTGAGCCAACTGACTTGGAACATTGCGGAAACCATTGAGCACTTGTCTGCCGCTTGGGAACTGCAACCTGGTGACTTGATTTACACTGGCACCCCCGCAGGCGTGGGTGCTGTGGTGTCTGGCGACACGATGCTGGGCGCTGTCGCGGGTTTGGGCGAGCTCAAAGTCCACGTGGCCTGAACACATGCTTCACCGTCCACTCATTCAACATTGCAAATCGTGCGGCAGTGTAGTCACCTACCGCATCCCTGATGATGGTGACACGCGTGAGCGTGCGGTGTGCAACACCTGCCATACCATCCACTATGAAAACCCACTCAATGTGGTGGGCACTGTGCCTGTGTGGGGCGATAAAGTGTTGCTATGCAAGCGCAACATCGAACCACGCTTTGGTAAATGGACCTTGCCCGCAGGCTTCATGGAGCTGAACGAAACCTTGGCGCAAGGCGCGGCACGTGAAACGACAGAAGAAGCAGGGGCGGCGTTTGAAATGCAGGACTTGTTCACGATGATGAATGTCACCCGCGTGGGTCAAGTGCATTTTTTCTACCGTGTACAACTCACCAGCGATCAGTTTGCTCCCGGCTACGAAACGCAAGAGGCCCGCCTATTTGCTGAACACGAAATACCTTGGGATGAGATTGCTTTTCGAACCGTGAAAGAAACCTTGCAACACTACTTTGCCGACGCGAAGAAAGGCCGTTTTGAGTTGCACCACGTTGACATTGTTTGACAGCCCCTCACAAAGGCATTGAGCCACCCCAAAGACAAAAGGGCTAGCAACTCACGTTGCTAGCCCTTGGTCATTTGTGGTCGGTGTGAAAGGATTCGAACCTTCGACCCCTTGCACCCCATGCAAGTGCGCTACCAGGCTGCGCCACACACCGAATCAGGCTGTGATTATAACGTCACTCCGTGCTGCTCCTAGAGCAGGTCGCGAATTTGTGTGAGTTCTTTTCTCAAGGTTTGCAGCGCTTCTTTACTATTACTCAACGCAAGCGGGGATGACGCAGGGTCATCGCCAAGGTCTGCATCAAGGTCATCGTCAAGGCCGTCATTATCGGACAAATCTACATCAATCAACTCACCACTCACACGGCGTCGCTCACGCTCAGATTGCACTAACTCTTGCAACTTATTACGCGCCCCCGTAATGGTGAAGCCTTGGTCATACAAGAGGTCGCGGATGCGGCGAATCATCAACACCTCGTGGCGTTGGTAATAGCGGCGATTGCCGCGCCGCTTCACAGGACGCAACTGCGTGAACTCCTGCTCCCAATAGCGCAGCACGTGCGGCTTGACGCCACACAACTCGCTCACCTCACCGATGGTGAAGTAGCGTTTGGCTGGAATGGGAGGGAGGGGTTTCTCCATGAAAATCAGTAGCTTGTAAACGAAAGCGCAGAGGTTACACGAAGATTGCCCCTGCATTGCATCCGTTCACAGTTTTGACAAAAAAAGAGACCTAACAAGCTGCTGAAATACCCCATGCGCGAGCGCAATCTCTCCCCCGCATGGGCTTGATTTTTCGAATCTTCTTTCCGCACTCTGCTATCCCTTCGTTTTTTGCTCGCCTTGGCTCGTCCATGGACAGGCCAATGAACCAGCGAAGCAGCAAGTTGTACTGGGGCCGCTCCATCAATTGGCGCTCAGAGCGCATGTTGTAGAAAATTTGTAGCCGCCTGCTAGGGAAGGTCTGCACAACGCATGAATTTGTAGCGTGACTTGTTACGGACTTCACGATGTGCAATTGTGTGCGTCGATAGCACGATTTTTCGGCGTAAGAGACCCATTTCGTCATCCCACCTTTGCCCTCAGGCCCCTT
>NZ_JAVKLW010000069.1:0-52828 GCF_031538885.1 Limnohabitans sp. | reverse complement strand
CAAAGTGCGTCAGCAATACGCGCAAGGCTTGGTCAGCCGCGAGGTGTTGCTGCAAGCCGAACAAGCGGCCTACCACAGCGCGGGCACGTGTACGTTTTACGGCACAGCCAACTCCAACCAAATGCTGATGGAAATCATGGGTTTGCATTTGCCTGGCTCCTCCTTTGTCAACCCTGGCACACCGCTGCGTGAAGCCCTCACCGTGGAAGCTGTCAAACGTGCTGTAGCTTTGTCGCAAGACAAAGAAACAGGCGTGGGCTACCAAATCAATGCCAAGGCCATCGTCAATGGCATCGTGGGTTTGCTGGCCACAGGGGGCTCGACCAACCACACGCTGCACATCGTGGCCATGGCGCGTGCAGCGGGCCTCATCATCAACTGGGACGACTTCTCTGATCTCTCAGCTTGCGTTCCTTTACTGGCTCGCGTGTACCCCAATGGCAGTGCCGATGTGAACCACTTCCAAGCCGCAGGCGGCATGGGCTACCTGATAGCCCAGTTGCTCAGCGCAGGCTTGTTACACGACGATGTGCACACCATCATGGGCCAAGGCCTGCACCGCTACACCGTTGAGCCTTGGCTGAATCCCGCTCTAAATGGCCAACTTGATTGGCGCGATGTGCCAGCCAAGTCGGCCGACGAAGCTGTGTTGCGTCCCGTCACGCAACCCTTCAGCACCGATGGTGGCTTGCGTTTGCTCAAAGGCAACTTGGGTCGCGCCGTGGTGAAGGTGTCTGCCGTCAAGCCTGAACACCGCCAAGTGCGCGCACCCGCCATCGTGTTGACCGATCAAAAGCAACTCGGCCAACTCTTCAAAGAAGGCAAGCTCGAACGCGACTTTGTGGCCGTGGTGCGCAACCAAGGCCCACAAGCCAACGGCATGCCCGAGCTGCATCGCCTCACCCCCGTGTTAGGCCTTCTGCAAGACAAGGGCTTCAAAGTGGCTTTGGTCACCGATGGCCGCATGTCAGGCGCATCGGGCAAAGTGCCAGCGGCGATTCACCTCAGCCCCGAGTCGGTCAATGGCGGCTTGATTAGCAAGGTGCAAGACGGCGACATGATTGCGCTGGATTGCGACACCCAAACTTTGCAGCTGGAAGTCAGTGAGGCGGAGCTCGCCGCACGCACCGCGCCCACGCCTGACCTGTCTGGCAACCAACATGGCACGGGGCGCGATCTCTTCGCTTTGTTTCGCGCCCATGCCGCGCTGGCCGAGGAAGGCGCATCGCCTTTGTTCACACCCATTTGAAAAACACATTCGATATGTCCCCACTCAACCCCGCTTTCTCTCAGCCCGCGTTCACCTCGCGCGTCGTGCCCGTCATCGTCATCACCCATCCCGACCAAGCCGTGCCCATGGCACACGCGCTGCTCGAAGGTGGTGTGGATGTGATGGAAATCACCTTGCGCCATGCCGCAGGTTTGCCCGCGATGGAGCAAGTCGCCAAGCATGTGCCGCAGATGCACGTGGGCGCAGGCACCGTCACACGTGCCGACGAAATGGCGCGTGTACAAGCCGCAGGTGCCAGCTTTGCCCTCTCGCCCGGCATGACCAGCGCCTTGGTGCAAGCTGCTATGGCTTGCAAGCTGCCCTTCATGCCCGGGGTAATGACGCCCGGTGAAGTGATGGCGGCGCGTGACTACGGTTTTGGCCTCGTCAAACTCTTTCCCGCCGCACAAGCAGGCGGCTTGGCCATGCTCAAGGCTTTGGGCGGGCCTTTGGGCGATATGCGTTTCTGTCCTACGGGCGGTGTGTCGCTGGCCAACATGGGCGATTTTTTGAAGCAACCCAATGTGGCGATGGTTGGCGGCTCTTGGCTCACGCCTGTGGATGTCGTCGAGCGCGGTGATTGGGCTGAAATAACCCGCTTGGCCCGCGAAGCCACAGACGCAGCGCGTTCAAGTTAATTCAAGCATCCGATCAAAAGTTTCATGCCATGAACTCAAGAAAGTTCATTAATTTGACGAAAATCCAAACATGACTCCATTCGTGCCTCCACAAAAGCGCCAAGCTTGGCAAGCCCTCCAAGCCTTGGCCCAAGGTCCACAACCCCACTTGCGTGAGTTGCTCAAAAGTGCGGAGCGCAACGCGGCCTTGCACGCCAGTGGTGCGGGCATCAGCATCGACTACGAGCGCCAACGCGTCACCCGCGAAGTGATGACGCAGCTCTTGGCCTTGGCCGAAGAGTCACACGTCATGCCGCAAGCGCAAGCCATGTTCAAAGGCGAGCCCATCAACGCCACCGAGCAACGCGCCGTGTTGCATGTGGCCTTGCGCGGTAGCCATGTGCCCAACCCACCGTGGGGCCATGAAATTTCCAAACAAGTGGCGCATGAGTTGCACCGCGTGTGTACCTTCGCCGAGAAAGTGCGTGAAGGCCAAATCAAAGGCTTTGGCGGCGAGTCCATCACCGATGTGGTCAACCTCGGCATTGGCGGCTCCGACCTCGGCCCCCGCATGACCACCGAAGCGCTCAGCCACTTGACGCGTGACAGTTTTAAAAACAAAGTGCGCGTGCACTATGTGTCCAACGTGGACGCTTGGAGCCTGTACACCGCGCTGGCCTACCTCAACCCAGCACGTACCGCCTTTGTGGTGCAAAGCAAAACATTCACCACGCAAGAGACCATGACCCTGGCGGCATCTGCCAAGCGCTGGCTGACCGACGGTGGTTGCCCCACCGAGCAACTGGGCCAACACCTGATTGCGGTGACCGCCAACCCTCACATCTCTGCCGCACAAGGCTTCACGCCTGAGTACACCTTTGGGTTTTGGGATTGGGTGGGTGGCCGCTACTCGGTGTGGTCGGCCATTGGGTTGCCACTGGCCATCTCCATCGGTGCGTTTGCCTTCCAAGACATGCTCTTGGGCGCACGTGCGATGGACGAGCATTTTTTAACCGCCCCTGCTGACCAAAACTTGCCCTTGCTGATGGCCTTGTTTGGTGTGTGGAACCGCAACTTCTTGGGGGCCACCACACACAACATTGCGCCCTATGCCTCACCCTTAGGCAAGTTCGCCTCGTTCTTGCAACAGATGGACATGGAGTCCAACGGCAAAGCCACGCACATCGATGGCAGCCCTGTGCAAGTGGCCACCGCACCTGTGCTGTGGGGTGGCTTAGGGATCGACGGCCAACACGCTTACTTTCAGCTCATCCACCAAGGCAAGCACTTGGTGCCGATGGACTTCATTGGCTTGCGCACCGAGCGCAGCCCCTTGCCATTTGCAGCAGAACACCACCGCGTGGTCTTGCTCAACATGCAGGCCCAAGCCCAAGCCTTGGCGATTGGCCGCACACCTGAAGAAACCGTGCATGAACTGCGCAGCAGCGGCATGGATGAAGCCGAAGTACAGCGCCTGGCCCCGCACCGCAGCTACCCCGGCAACGTGCCCAGCACCACCATTTGGGTGGATGCCCTCACGCCACGCAGCATGGGTGCACTGATGGCCTTGTACGAACACAAGGTGTTCTGCCAAGCTGCCATCTGGGGCATCCACGCTTACGACCAATGGGGCGTCGAGCTGGGCAAGAAAATGGCGAAGGACATCGAGGCCGCAGAAGCAGCCCGCCTGAAAGCGTGATGCATGTTTGAGTCACGTGACCCAGCGGTTGCCAACGCACCGGCTTACCCACGTTTGTTGGGTGATATCGGTGGCACCAATACCCGATTTGGCTGGCAAGCCACTGAACACGCCGCCATCACCCACGTGCAAGTGTTGCCCTGTGCCGAGCATGAGTCGCTGCTCGTCGCGGCACAAACGTATTTGAAAGAACAAGACCTCACCGCCCCACCCTGCGCGGCGTTTGGCATTGCCAACCCTGTCACGGGTGATCAAGTGGCGATGACCAATCACCACTGGAAGTTTTCGGTCAACGCCCTGCGCGAAGGCTTGGGCGTGTCGCGCTTTTTGTTGCTCAACGATTTCACCGCACTCGCTTTGTCGCTCACGCTGTTGCCCGATGCACAAAAGCGCCAAGTGGGCAGTGGCACTGCGGCGGCGAATGCCGCCATTGGTTTGATTGGCCCAGGCACGGGCTTGGGTGTGTCGGGCTTGTTTCCTGTGGGCTACCAAAACAAGTGGATGCCGATTGCGGGTGAAGGCGGCCACGTCAGTTTGACGGCCAGCACGGCACACGAATTTGCTGCCATCCAACAATTGCAAAAACGCTACGGCCATGTGTCCGCCGAACGTGTCATTTCAGGTGCGGGTTTGGTGGACCTGTATCACGCGCTGTGTGATTTGAAAGATGGTCAGGGCCAAAATGGGAATCACGATCTACGTCGTGAAATCACCACCCCAGCCGAAGTGATTGAGCGTGCGCAAGACGTGCCCACCTCCACCGCCAACGAGGCGCTAAATATGTTCTGCGGCTTCTTAGGCTCTGTGGCGGGTGACTTGGCTTTGACCTTGGGCGCACGAGGCGGCATTTACATCGGCGGCGGCATCGTGCCGCGTTTGGGTGAACGCTTTGATGCGTCGCCCTTTCGTGAGCGCTTCGAGGCCAAGGGTCGGTTCAAAAAGTATTTGCAAGAAGTGCCGACGTGGGTCATACACAGCCCTGTGTCGCCGGCCTTGCAAGGGGCTTCGCAGGCTTTGTCTTTGACGCAATGGCAATAGTTTCTTCATCAGCTGCGCTTGTTGCGCTTTCTCCGACTGCGGTGACGCAGCTGACGGAGCGGCAGTTTCCTCATGTTGGAGTACCAGAAATCGTCAACTGCCGCTCCGCCAGCTGCATCACTTTGGGTTTGCGGAAAGCACGGAGCTTCACTCGTTGCACTGCGCTCGCTCAACTGCTCACCTCTGCGCCATCTGGCCTTACGCAGGTTCACCACTTCATCACGCCGCAGCTTGGATGCAGGGGAATGCGCAGGTGACGATTTCTGGTACTCCAGCATGAGAAACCTGCGCATTCCCCTGTAGCCAAGCGAGCACAGCAATCAAACGCAAGAACCAAATTCAAACATCACAAACAAGAGCACCCCATGACTGACAAAACTTCAGCCAAAGCCAAAGAAAACGAACGCCCGCTAGTAGAAGACATTCGACTCTTGGGCCGCATCTTGGGCGACGTGATTCGTGAACAAGAAGGCAAAGAAGCCTACGAGCTGGTCGAACAAGTGCGCAAACTCTCCGTGGCCTTTCGCCGCGACGCCGATGCCAATGCCGACAAAGCCCTGAAAAAACTCTTGGCCTCACTCAGCGCAGAAGCCACGGTGCGTGTGATTCGCGCCTTCACCTACTTCAGCCACTTGGCCAACTTGGCCGAAGACCGCCACCACATCCGCCGCCGAGCCATCCATGAACGCGCAGGCCACACACAAGAAGGCAGCCTCACCCTCGCCTTGAGCCGTCTCAAGAGCGTGGGCATTGCACCCAAGAGCATTGTGCAAACGCTGGCACACAGCCATGTGTCGCCCGTACTCACCGCACACCCCACTGAAGTGCAACGCAAAAGCATCTTGGACGCCGAGCGCGGCATTGCTCAGCTCTTGGGTTTGCGTGACGACATCAAATCACGCTCTTCCCTGTACGCCTCAACCAAAGTACCCGATGCGTTGGCACAACGCGAACTCGCCGCCAACGAAATGCAATTGCGCGCCCGTGTGCTGCAACTGTGGCAAACCCGTTTGCTGCGCTTCACCAAACTCACGGTGTCGGATGAAATTGAAAATGCGCTCAGCTATTACGAATCCACATTCCTCAGTGAAATTCCCAAGCTCTACGCCGACCTCGAAGCCGAGCTGGGTCACGCCCACGTACACAGCTTTTTGCGCATGGGTCAATGGATTGGCGGCGACCGCGATGGCAATCCCAATGTCAACGCCGAGACCCTGCACTACGCCCTGCGTCGCCAGTGCGATGTGGCCTTGCGCCACTACCTGACCGAGCTGCACTACCTTGGCACCGAGTTGTCGATGTCGGCGATGTTGGTGGATGTCACGCCCGAGATGCATGCCTTGGCCGAACACTCACCCGACACCAATGCGCATCGCCAAGACGAGCCCTATCGCCGCGCCCTCACCGGCATGTACGCCCGCTTGGCGGCCACCCTCAAAGACCTCACGGGCGGTGAGGCAGCACGCCATGCGGTGGCACCACAAAACCCCTATCTCTCAGCACAAGCGCTGTTGGCAGATTTGCGGGTGATTGCAGACTCACTCGAAGCCCAACACGGCAGCGCCTTGATGGCCCAACGCCTGACCCCGTTGATGCGTGCGGTGGAGGTGTTTGGC
Organism: Limnohabitans sp.; assembly: GCF_031538885.1. Taxonomy (GTDB): domain Bacteria; phylum Pseudomonadota; class Gammaproteobacteria; order Burkholderiales; family Burkholderiaceae_C; genus Limnohabitans. The sequence continues at coordinate 46,588 of NZ_JAVKLW010000069.1, read as the reverse complement.
TTTCACCTCGCCACGGTGGACTTACGCCAAAGTTCTGACCAGCACGAGTTGGTAGTGGCCGAGCTGTTAACCACTGCAGGCGTGGAAAAGCACTATGCCAAGCTCGACGAAGCACAACGCGTTGGTGTGTTGACCCAACTGCTGCAAGACGCCCGCCCTTTGCGCGTGATGGGCGCGAGCTACTCCGAACTCGCCCTCAAAGAACTGGCGATTTTTGAAACTGCACGCCAAATGCTGCAAGCGTTTGGCAAAGATGCAATTCGCCACTACATCATCAGCCACACCGAAACTGTGAGCGATTTGCTGGAAGTGTTGTTGCTGCAAAAAGAAACCGGCTTGATGCGCGGCACCTTGGGCAGCAAAACATCGACTTGCAATTTGATCGTGGTGCCTTTGTTTGAAACCATTGAAGACTTGCGATGTGCTGCCGACATCATGGGTGGTTTTTATGCCATCGATGGCGTGGCCAATTTGGTCAAGCGCAGCGGTGGCGAGCAAGACATCATGTTGGGCTACTCGGACAGCAACAAAGACGGCGGCATCTTCACCAGCAACTGGGAGCTGTACCGCGCCGAGATTGCCTTGGTCACTTTGTTTGATGGCCTATTCAAACAACACGACATCACCCTGCGCATGTTCCATGGCCGTGGCGGCACCGTGGGTCGGGGCGGTGGTCCTAGCTACCAAGCGATTTTGGCGCAGCCCCCCGGCACCGTGCGTGGGCAAATTCGCCTCACCGAGCAAGGCGAAGTCATTGGTTCCAAATACGCCAACCCCGAAATTGGCCGCCGCAATTTAGAAACCCTCGTGGCCGCCACCTTGGAAGCCACGCTGTTGCAAACCACCCAGCCAGCACCGCAAGCATTCTTGGATGCAGCGCAGTGGCTCTCACACGCCAGCATGGCGGCTTACCGTGGCCTCGTGTATGAGACGCCAGGCTTTAGCGACTATTTCTTTGCCTCCACGCCCTTGCGTGAAATTGCCGAACTCAACATTGGCTCGCGCCCTGCGGCACGTCCCAAGAGCGGTAACGCGTCGCCGCGGATTGAAGACTTGCGTGCGATTCCTTGGGGCTTTAGCTGGGGCCAATGCCGTTTGACCTTACCCGGATGGCTGGGCTTTGGCTCAGCAGTAGACCAATTCATCCACCAGCACCCCACCCTCAAGCCCAAAGACGCGTTGGCCTTGCTGCAAAAAATGCAACGCCAATGGCCGTTCTTCCGCTCACTGCTGTCGAACCTCGACATGGTCTTATCTAAGAGCGATTTAGGCTTGGCTTCGCGCTATGCCGAACTGGTGAGTGACGCTCGTTTGCGTAAAAGGATTTTTGGTCTGATCGAAGCCGAATGGCACCGCACCTCCGACGCATTGAAACTCATCACGGGTGACAAACAGCGTTTAGTCAACAACGCCGCGCTGGAGCGCTCGATGCGCCACCGCTTCCCCTACATCGACCCGCTGCACCATTTACAAGTGGAATTGATTCGCCGCTACCGCGAAGGCAAACGCCCACAAGACCGCGATGAAAAAGCCCAGCGCGGCATTCACATCTCGATCAACGGGATTGCGGCGGGGTTGAGGAATACGGGATAAATCCACGCAGCCTGCACAAAAAAACGCCACCCAAGGGTGGCGTTTTGCATGGCACGTTACGCTAAAAGAAATTACTTCTTCGCACGCAAGCGTGTGAGTTCTTTCTGCGTGTCGCCCCATAAGTCCATGCCAATGTTGGTGGCAATACCAGCATTGACGTGCGTGAGTTTGTCGCGCATGCGGTTCACTTCGGCCACCGACAGCTCGTTGATTTGCATACCTTTGGCTTTCAAATCATCCAAGGCTTTGGCGGCTTCGTCGCGGGTGTCTTTGCGTTCGAAGTCGCGGCTCACGCGTGCGGCGTCGAGCAAGATTTTTTGTTCGGTCTTGCTCAAGCCATCCCACCACTTTTTGCTCACGGTGACGATCCAAGGGCTGTAGACGTGGTTGGTCACGCTCAGGTACTTTTGCACTTCGTAGAACTTGCTCGACAAGATGGTGTTGTACGGGTTCTCTTGACCGTCCACGGTCTTGGTTTCGAGTGCGCTGAACAATTCAGAGAAAGGCATGGGCACCGCATTGGCCCCCAAGAGCTTGAAGCTATCGAGGTACACATTGTTTTGCATCACGCGCAGCTTGACGTCGTTCAAGTCTTCGAGCTTCGTCACAGGGCGCTTGCTGTTGGTGAGGTTACGGAAACCGTTTTCCCAATAAGCCAAGCCGACCAAGCCTTTGTCTTGCAACTTGTCCATCACCTTTTGGCCAATGGGGCCGTCGAGCACCGTATCCGCCTCTTTGACGTTGTTAAATAGGAACGGTGTGTCCCACAAGGCCATTTCTTTGGTGATGCCCACCAAGGTGGCGGTCGAGCCGACCATCATCTCTTGTGCGCCGCCAATCAAGGCCTGTTGCATTTGTGTGTCGGGGCCCAAGGCAGCGGCACCAATGGCACGCACTTTCATCTTGCCACCAGAGGCTTTCTCTACTTGTTCTGCAAATACTTTGGCTGCACGGCCTTGGTTGCTTTGCTCGTTCAAGCCGTAGCCAAAACGAATCAAGCGGGGCTTGATGTCTTGCGCGAAGGTCGAAAAAGAGGCACTGGCCACGGCCACGGTGGCAGCGGCAATCAGGGTTCGACGAATAAATTTCATAACAGTCTCCTTGGGTTAAAACTTATCGCATCCATACCACAGGGGCTGTCACGATTTCTGGGAACAAAACAAACGCAGTCAAGATGATGAGGTAAGTCACTAAGAATGGATTCACCCCTTTGATGACTTGGTGCATGGACAAACGCCCTACACCAGCCACCACATTGAGCACGGTGCCCACAGGCGGCGTGATCAAACCAATCGCACCGTTGAGCACAAACATCAAACCGAAATACACAGGGTCAATGCCCGCCTTCACCGCGATGGGCAGCATCACGGGTGCAAAAATCAAAATCGTGGGAGTCAGGTCAAGCGCAGTGCCAATCAAAACCAAGGTCACCATCATCACGGCCATGAGGACGCGCGGGCTGTCGACCAAAGGCCCCAGCCAGCCAGTGAGCACGGTTGGCAAATTCGCTAAGGTGATCATGTAGCTGGCGACTTGTGCACCCGCGCACAAGAACATCACCACCGCTGTCGTTTTGGCTGCACGCACCAGTACTTCGTGAATTTCAATCAACTTCATTTCGCGATGAATCACAAGGGCGACTACCAAGGCATAAAACGCAGCAACCACAGCAGCTTCGGTCGGCGTGAAGATCCCCGTCTTCATGCCACCGATGATGATGAGTGGCATGAGCATGGCCCAGAACGCTTTGCGTGTGGCGTGCAAGCGTTCGATCAAAGGTAGTTTTTCACCTTGAGGCAAGTCCATGTCACGCAATTGAAGCTTCCACGCGACGATCAAACCAATGCCCATGATGAGTCCTGGCACGATGCCAGACAAAAACAAAGAGGAGATGGATGTGTTGGTGGTCACACCGTAAATCACAAAGGGCATCGACGGCGGAATGATGGGCGCGATGATGCCGCCCGACGCAATCAAACCTGCCGAGGTGTGCATGGGGTAGCCCTGACGCTTCATCATGGGCAGCAAGATGGTGGCCAGTGCCGCCGTGTCCGCTAAAGCCGAACCACTCATGCTGGCCATGAGTACCGCAGCACCAATCGCCACAAAGCCCAAGCCACCACGGATGTGACCGACCCACGCTTGGGCCATGTCGATGATGCGGCGACTGATGCCACCAGAGTTCATCAACTCACCGGCCAAGATAAAGAACGGTACAGCCAACAAAGGAAAGCTGTCCACACCGGCCACTAAGTTTTGCGCGAGCAACTGGGTGTCCCAAAAGTCGAGTACCCAGGCCATACCAGCGCCCGTCAAGACCAAGGCAAAGGCCATGTTCAGGCCAACCCCCATGAGCAACAACATGCCCGCCGAGAAAACAATGAATGCTTGTGCTTCAGGTGTCATGTTGGTTTACTCCACGTCCACGCCGTGGTCAAAGTCCACAGGCATGTTTTGAGTCAATTCTTTGAGTGCCATCAGGCCAATGGCCAGTGACGACAACAGCACAGGCAATGGCAGCAGCCAATTGGGATAACCCAGCACCACGGAATTACTGGCGAAGCCCACGTCCACTTGTTGCCATGCACCACGCCCCAACAACACACAGCTGAGGACGACCAATGCACGGATCAACACGGTCAAGGCTTGCATGGTTTTGGGATGCTGGCGCAAGCCCGCAACAAAACTGGTGAAGGCCATGTGCTCACCTGCGGGATAAGCCGCCGTGGCACCAATGAACACCATCCACACAAACAACAAACGCGACAGTTCCTCGCTGGCCGCAATGCCGCTGCCAAATCCGTAACGCAACACCACGTTGAAAAACACGGCCACCGCCATGACACCCAGGCACACCGCCATCAGCACGTGTGCGATGGACTGGCTGCGTGAGGGGGATGAATTTGAACTCATACACACTCCTGGTTGGTCATCCAAGCACACACCTGCGCTTGAATGGTTTCGATACTTTGCGTGGCATCCACGCGCAGTACACCTGCCTCGTTGACAGGTTTTTCTAAAGCTGCGAATTGGCTGTCCACCAAAGCGGGCTGAAAGTAATGCCCTGGACGCAGGGTGACGCGTGCGATGGACTGCTCACGTGTGAGCTCAAGATGCACAAAACGTAAGGTCGGTACGCTTTGGCGCAAGCGGTCACGGTAGGCCTTTTTCAAAGCCGAACAGGTGAGCACCGCGCATGCGCCACTGCGGACTAATTCATCGGCCAAGACAGCCAACCAACCCGCACGGTCCTCGTCCGTCAGCGCAATGCCAGCGCGCATTTTGTTGACGTTGGCGATGGGATGAAACTCATCACCTTCAATCAACGGCCAACCCAACGCCTGTGACAGCGCGGCTGCAAAGCTTGACTTGCCGCAACCGGCGACACCCATGATGACGACTGGAACATTCATTTTTAAATACTGGATAGCGCTATCCAATTTGTGCAAAAAGTAGAGAGCTTTACGTGTTTTCGATGACATGCACAGCTCTCGGATAGCGCTATCATAAATAAAGTATGTCGCTCAAACCCTAGCAAAAACCCTAACCCTTATGACATCCAAAAACACACGTTCACGCGCTACAGGCCGTGTCACGCTGGCAGATGTGGCCGCATTGGCAAAAGTCAGCCCCATCACGGTGTCGCGGGCGCTACGGGGTGAACGCGCAGTCGCCCGTGATTTGACAGACCGCGTGAAAGCCGCCGCATTGAAACTTGGCTACACACCAGACCCCGCAGCTCGTGCCCTCGCCTCACGCCACAGCGACCATGTGGCCGTGCTCATTCCCATGTTGTCCAACAACTTGTTTGTCGACGTGTTGGAGTCGATTCAAAAAACGCTGCGTCAAGCGGGCTATCAAACGCTGATTGGTATCACCCATTACGACACGCGTGAAGAAGAACAACTGTTGCGCGAGCAACTGCAACATCGACCTGCGGGCATTCTTGTGACGGGCTTAGATCGCAGCGACGCGGCACAAGCCTTGATCGAAAAAAGTGGCATTCCCTGCGTACACATGATGGAGCTGTCGCCATTGCCCCATGTCAACAGTGTTGGGTTTTCTCAAACGCAAGCGGCCAGCACACTCACCCAGCATTTGCTGAGTCGTGGGCGCCAACGCATTGCATTTGCAGCAGCTCAGTTAGACCCACGCACCTTACAACGGCTGGAGGGTTGGCGCAAAACACTCAAGTCAGCCAAACTCTACGACAAAGCGCTGAGTTACACCAACAAGTCGCCCTCTTCCATGGCTCTTGGCGGCGAAATGTTGCACCACATCATGACAAACGACCCGAGCATTGATGCCATCTTTTTTTGCAACGACGACTTGGCCCAAGGCGCTTTGCTGGCAGCACAGCGTTTGAAAATCAAAGTCCCGCAGCAACTGGCTATTGCGGGTTTCAATGACCTCACGGGCAGCGACCTGATGGGCCCGGGCTTGACCACCATCCGCACCCCACGCGCAGTCATTGGCGAGGCTGCGGCCAAGATGCTGCTGGCTTTGATGCGCAACGAAGCGCTGGCCTCGTCCAGCGTCGATGTGGGTTATGAGTTGGTGGTGCGTGGCAGCACCTGAGTCACCGCCATGACGCAGCCCGACAGGCTGACTGATTACACTCAAACTCATGCATGCAAATACACCTACCCCAACGCCACGTTTGACGGGCAAAGTCAGCCTCATCACAGGCGCCGCACAAGGCATTGGCTTGGCCACTGCCCTCAAATTTGCACAGGAAGGCGCCAGCGTCATCGTGTGTGATGTCAAGCAAGCAGCAGTCGATGCCGCTGTCGCGCAGTGCCAAGCCAAAGGCGCACAAGCCGTGGGCTATGTGATGGATGTGACGCAACGCGACATGGTGGATGCCACGGTCAAAGCCGTGCTCGACAAGTTCGGGCGCATTGATGTGTTGGTGAACAACGCAGGCATCACCCAAGATGCGCGTTTGCAAAAAATGACACTCGAACAATTTGACCGCGTGATTGATGTCAATCTGCGCGGTGTATTCCATTGCTCGCAGGCCGTGACCGATGCAATGGTGGCGCAAGGCAGTGGCGTGATTTTGAATGCCTCATCCGTGGTGGGCATCTATGGCAACTTTGGCCAAACTAACTATGCGGCCACCAAGTTTGGTGTGATCGGTTTCACCAAAACGTGGAGCCGTGAACTCGGTCCTAAAGGGATTCGTGTGAATGCGGTCGCCCCCGGTTTTATTGCCACGCCAATCCTGTCGACCATTCCAGAAAAAGTGATCACAGAAATGGAAGCACGTGTGCCACTCAAACGCCTCGGCCAGCCCGAAGACATTGCCAATGTGTATGCCTTCTTAGCCAGTGATGAAGCGTCTTATATCAACGGCACGGTGATTGAGGTGGCAGGCGGCCTCACCCCATGAGCGCGAACGACCAGAGCTATCACAGCGCAGCGGCTCAGGCGCCTAACAGCAAAACAGACCTGTTCATCTCCTTCACACTGCTCGCTTTGCAAGGCTTTGGTGGTGTGCTGGCCGTGGTGCAACGCGAGTTGGTGGACAAAAAGCAGTGGCTTACCACCGATGAGTTTGTAGAAGACTGGGCTGTTGCACAAATTTTGCCTGGCCCCAATGTGGTGAACTTGGCGCTGATGATCGGCGGGCGTCACTTCGGTCTTGCGGGTGCGTTGGCGGCTTTGAGTGGCTTGTTGTTGGCCCCCACCATCCTTGTGCTGTTACTCGCCGCTGCTGTCGCTGGCGTAGCGGACACGCCCGCTGCTCAAGGCATGTTGCGCGGCATGGGGGCCGTCTCCGCGGGTTTAATTGCGGCAGTGGGCATCAAGCTCATGGGGGCACTCAAAAACAACCCCATGGGCATGTTGACTTGCATCGGCATCAGCACCCTCACCTTCATCGCGATTGGTTTGCTGCGTTTGCCATTGGCTTGGGTTCTTCTCACACTGGGCCCCTTGGCCAGCATGTGGGCTGCGCATTGCATCAAGCAGCGAGGTGCAGCATGAGCATCACCTTAACCCTGGCCGATTGGGGCTCGCTGTTTTTACACTTCATCTCACTCTCACTCTTGGCCGTGGGCGGCGCCATCACCACCGCCCCCGATATTCACCGCTACTTGGTAGATGAAACGCATTGGCTCAGCGACACCCAGTTCACCTCGTCCATCGCTTTGGCACAAGGCGCACCCGGACCTAACGTGATGTTCATCGCCTTGATGGGCTGGAATGTGGGTCTCAACGCAGGCGGTGGGTTGGCGGCGGGTTGGCCTGCCGTGGCATTAGCCTTGTGGGGCGTGCTCATCACCATGGTGGGCATCATGATTCCGTCATGCACCCTCACCTTCGTTGCCACGCAATGGGCGCATCGCAATCGCGACATGCTGGCGGTCAAAGCCTTCAAAAGTGGCATGGCTCCGATTGTGATTGCACTACTCATCGCCACAGGCTGGTTGCTCACGGGCAATCACGAAAACCCTGCACATGATTGGCCGCTCTGGGTGTTGGCAGGTGCCACCACACTGATTGTGTGGAAGACCAAAACGCACTTGTTACTGCTCTTAGGTTTTGGCGCCTTGCTAGGCGTCCTAGGTTGGATCTAAGAAAATGAGATCTAAAAACCATGTAGGCCGCAGTCTTCGGCGGTTGGGTATTGGCCGCAACGATTTCTGGTACCCCAGCATGAGGAAGCGGCCAATACCTGACTGCCGAAGCGAGCCCAGTAAAAACTAACCAGCAGTCCGCTGACGCCGTGCCTCGTACAAGCACACCCCACTGGCCACCGACACGTTCAAGCTCTCCACACCACCGCACATCGGAATGCTGATGTGCTCGTCACACGTCTTGCGCGTGAGCTGACGCATGCCGTCCCCCTCGGCACCCAACACCAAAGCAGTTGGGCCTTTGAGGTCGACTTGGTACAAGGTCTTGGGTGCATCGTCGCTGGTGCCGATGATCCAAATGTTGCGCTCTTTGAGCTCGTTCAAGGTACGCGCCAAGTTGGTCACCATGAAATACGGCACGGTCTCTGCCGCACCGCTGGCGACTTTGGCCACGGTGGCGTTGATGCCCACCGCGTGGTCTTTGGGCGCGATTACCGCATGTGCACCCGCACCATCGGCCACACGCAAACAGGCACCGAGGTTGTGCGGATCGGTCACACCGTCAAGCACCAAGATCAAAGGGGCTTCAATTTTTTCAATGCCTTCGAGCAACTCATCCAACGAATGCACTTGTTTGATTTCGCTCACACGCGCAGCCACACCTTGGTGGCCATGACCGCCCGAGAGTTTGGTCAAACGTGGGCCATCGGCCTCGATCAAACGGATGCCAGACTCGGTGGCACGCTCGATGAATTGACGCATGCGCGCATCGCGACGTGTGGGGTCGAAATAGATTTCGATGACGGATTGCGCCGCTGTTTTGACGCGCACGCCAACGGCGTGAAAGCCGAAGAGAACTTTAGGGGCTGAAGACATATCGAGGGATTATCCCTTGACCTGCCCTGCCTCAATCGTGATGGCTTGGTCACACCTTGCCGCCAGCTTCAAATCATGCGTCACCAACACCAGCGTGGTGCCCAATTCTTTGTTCAATTCGAACATCAAATCCATGATGCGCTCGCCACTGGCATGGTCTAGGCTGCCTGTAGGCTCGTCGGCCAGCAGCAGCGCGGGTTTGACCACAAAGGCACGGGCCAAAGCCACGCGTTGTTGTTCACCGCCTGACAGCACTTTGGGGTAGTGGCCCAAACGCTCGCCCAAGCCCACGCGCACCAGCATGTCTTTGGCGGCGGCGCGCGGGTTGGGCAGGCCTGCCAGCTCTAAGGGCAGCATGACGTTTTCTAGCGCCGTCATATTGCCCAAGAGCTGAAAGCTCTGAAACACAAAGCCCACTTGCCGCGCACGCACAGCGGCGCGAGCGTCTTCGTCCATGGCAAACAGGTCCACACCAGCCAGCCACACCGTCCCCTGCGTGGGTGTGTCCAGTCCCGCCATGATGGACAGCAAGGTGCTTTTGCCCGAGCCCGAAGCGCCCACAATGGCCAATGATTGTTGCGGCGCAAGGTGGAAGTCGATATCGCGGAGAATGTGCAAGGTACCGCTGGCGTCTTGTACCGATTTCGACAAGTGCGAGACGACCATCAACGGTGCAGGCGATGAGGATGAATTTTCAAATGAAGGCTGGGTCATGAAGCGCAATGGGTGGTTAAGACGTGACTTTAACTTGGGCGCACTGAGCGCTGGCTTGCTAGGGACTTTTGGCCTTGGCACAGCCACGGCGCAGCAAAGCATCATCACCTCCACAGGTCCACACCGCCGCCGTGGCCAACCCATGCCCAACAACGTGCCACCACCAGGCTCTGCCCCGGGCACGATGCCCGCAGCCACCATCTTGGTTTTGGGCGATTCGCTCAGTGCCGAGTACGGCATTGCGCGTGGCAAAGGTTGGGTGGCCTTGCTGGCCGACAAGCTGCAAGCCGAGCGCCCCGATGTGCGCGTGGTCAACGCCAGCATCAGCGGTGACACCACCGCCGGTGGCCGCTCTCGTCTGCCCGCCATGCTCGACCAAGTGCGCCCCGTGCAAGTGGTGATTGAACTCGGCGGCAACGACGCGCTGCGCGGCCTCGACTTGGACGGCACCCACAATAACCTCGAAGCCATGATCCAAGCCTGCCACGCCGTCAATGCGCGCGTGGTGCTGGTGGGCATGCAAATACCGCCCAACTATGGGCCGGACTACAGCGCCAAGTTCTCGGTGATGTTTGCCAACCTTGCCAAGAAATACCGCACCGGGCTTGTGCCGTTTTTCCTCAAGGGCATTGCCGATGCGCCCGACACTACCGCGCAGTTTCAACCCGACCGCATCCACCCCAAAGCCGAAGCGCATCCGCGCATGTTGGCCAATGTGTGGCCCGAAATCAAAAAGAATTTATAAACCGTGAGCGTGACCTTTATTTCGGAGCAAGACGCCATGAGCCGCATGGCCATTCCGTTGGGTGCGTCCGGCGGCTTCAGCACCATCATCGATGCCCGCAGCGAAAACGAGTACGCGCTTGACCACCTGCCGGGTGCCGTGAATTGGCCTTCGCTGAACAACGAAGAGCGCATCTTCGTGGGCACCATGTACAAGCAAGTCAATGCCTTTGAAGCGCAAAAACACGGCGCAGCCATGGTGGCCGCCAACATTGCACGCCACATCCAACGCGAAGTATTGGCACTACCCAAGAACTGGCAACCCCTGATTTACTGCTGGCGTGGCGGCAAACGCAGCGGTTCACTGTCTTTGGTGCTGGGGCACATTGGTTTCAAGGTGAACTTGATCGAAGGCGGCTACAAAGCATTTCGTGCAGCCATGGTGGAAGACATCCCCACGCGTGTGGCGCCACTGCACTTCAAAGTCATCTCAGGCCCCACAGGCTCGGGCAAGACACGCTTGCTGTACGCCTTGGCCGCTGAAGGCGCGCAAGTGTTGGACCTTGAAGACTTGGCCTGTCACCGCAGCTCGGTCCTTGGCCATATCCCAGGCCAGCCACAGCCCAGCCAAAAACGTTTTGACACACTGGTGTGGCAAGCCCTGCGCAGCTTTGACCCCACACGCCCTGTGTTTGTGGAGTCCGAAAGTCGCAAAGTGGGCAACCTGTCTATCCCCGAGTCCCTGATGCTCGCCATGCGTGAGAGCCCGTGCTTTGAGTTGCAACTGAGTTTGGATGAACGGGTCGCCTTGCTGATGGAGGACTACAACTTCTTTGTAGATGACCGTGATTTGTTTTGCCGTCGTTTGGATGCCTTGGTGGCCATTCGTGGCAAGGCCGTGGTGGACGCTTGGAAAACACAGATCGACACAGGCCACATCGAAGATGTGGTGCGCGACCTGCTGGTACTGCACTATGACCCCACCTATGCGTCGTCCATGTTGCGCAACTTCACGCAATCGGCACAAGCCACCGTGTGTGTGGCCGAGAACCGTCACAACGACAGTTTGCGCAAAGTGGCTCAGGCCTTTTGCCAAGCCTGAACCGCCGCTGAAAAACCTAGCGCATCACGCCGCTGATGCTGGCGTCACATGCACCGCAGCGCGGTAAGCATGCCAACTGGTAAAACCCAGCCAAGGCCCCACCACCAACAAGCCTGCGGCTGAAGGCAGCATGGCCAACACCACCAACAGTGTGATCAATGCGCCCCAAAACACAGACACCGCGGTGCGGTCCACAAACACACGCAAGCTGGTGATGCAGGCGGTGACGGCGTCTGTGTCGCGGTCCAAAATCATGGGGATCGACACCATCATGCTGGCGAACACCAGCCCTGCAAAGAAGCCGCCTACGCAAATGTAAGCCGCAATAAATTCCCAGTTTTGCGGGTTGAATACAGCTTCTAGCACCGTGGCCGTGGTGGGCATGCCCGCACTGTTGAAAAACACGGCAAACACCACCAGTGATGCACGGCCCCACAACAACTCCATCACCACCATGACCATGATGAGCATGCTCATGCTGCGAATGTGCGACTCCCAGCAGGTGAGAGAACTGCCCATGCTCGGCGGCTCACCGCGCTCCATGTGCATGCTCACGTCATACAAACCCATCGCCAAAAATGGACTGATCAGCAAAAAGCCAGACACCGCTGACAAGGTGTACTCGGGATTACTTTTGAAGACCGCCAACAAAATCAGCGCCATCAACCAAAAACACATCCCATAAAAAAGTGAAATCAAAGGCTGCGACACCATGTCGCACAAGCCATGCCACAGCCAGCGTAAAGGGTCGATCAGGCGAATGGGGTGGATGTCAATACGGTCATGTGCCTCGTCAGGTACCAGTTGCTGCATGCCTCCTCCTCATCTAGGTTTGGTTTTTATCAATGCGCGAGTTTCAGCGCTCGCGACACATCGTTTTGTAAATCATGCACATCCTCCAGCCCGATGCAAAACCGCACCACACGCCCTCTTTGCATGTGGGCCGTCGACCGTGTGCGGCTAGAGGCCATGTTGTAGGGCATGACCAAGCTCATGGGACCACCCCAGCTGTACCCAATTTTGAACAATTGCAAGGCTTCACAAAACGCATCGACTTGTGATGCGGTGAACCTTTCGTCCATCACCACGCTGAAAATGCCGGCTGCCAAACCCTCGGGCGCTTGTGGCGTGACGCACAGCTGCTGCCAATGCGTGTGACCGGGTGAACCGCTGAGGGCAGGATGCAGCACTTGGCTGAATGCGGGCTGTGATGCGCACCAAGTGGCCAAGCTGCGTGCAGCGAGGTCTTGGGCGTGGTAGCGCAGCGGCAAGCTGGGCAAAGCGCGCAACACCGCCTCGGCATCGTTGGCCCCCACGCCTGTGCCCATGCGCATGTGGCTGAGTTTCAACACACGCGCTAACGCATCGCTGCGCGTGACGATGCTGCCCATCAACACATCGCCACCACCACTGGGGTATTTGGTGAGGGCATGGATGGTCAGGTCTACGCCTAGTGAGGCATCGCCCTGCCCTGGCGTGAGGTCAAACGCATTGAAGGCCAAGCCTGCGCCCCAGGTGTTGTCGAGTGCGCACAGCACGCCACGGGCTTTGCACAGCTGCACCATGGCCACCAAGTCTGGGAACTCCATCGTCAGCGAACCTGCCGCTTCGAGCCACACCAAGCGTGTGCGCGCTGTGATGCGAGCGGCCAAGTCGCTCACATCCAGCGGGTCATACACCTGATGCGTGATGTCAAACCGCGCCAACTCGCCCTCAGCCAAGGACTTGTTGGGGGCATAGGCGTTGTCCGGAATCAACACCTCATCGCCTGTTTTCAGCAGCGCGAAATCGACATGCGCAATCGCCGCCAAGCCACTGGGTGTGAGGATGCAATGGGTGCCGCCTTCCAGCGTGGCCAAGCGCTCTTCCAGCGTGAAGGTGGTGGGAGTGCCGTGCAAGCCGTAGGTGTAGGCCGACTTGTCCAGCCACTCGCGTGTGCGCATGGCGGCCACGTTCGGAAAGATCACCGTCGAGGCTTTGAACACCCCCACTTGCGGCGCTTCGAACTCAGCGGGGGGTTGATACGGGTGGTGAATGAGGTCGGTGCTGCGTGACATGCAGCGATATTAACCAGCCGAGAAACGAAAAAATCCGCCGAAGCGGATTTTTAAAACCAGTCATCAGGACGAGTCGCCGTCAAGGGCTGAAGTTAAACCTTCCACTTCTCCAGCAAAGCCGCGGGTCGCATGTTGTCATACGGCTCGAACGGTTGATGAATCCAAGGGTTGGTGGGCAAGTAGTCCATCGAGTAATCAGGCGCAAACGCAGACACGCCCTTTGTCCAGATCACAGCGGTGCGCAACTCAGTGATGGGCGCATAGTTGTTTTTGAGCTGGTCCACCACGGCCTTCAAGGTGTGACCGGTGTCAGCCAAGTCATCCACCAACAGCACGCGGCCCGCGATTTCGCCTTTGGGTGTGGTGATGAAGCGGGCAATGTCCAAATGGCCTTGCACGGTACCGACATCGGCACGGTAGGAGCTGGTAGACATGATGGCCAAAGGCTTGTCAAAGATGCGCGACAAGATGTCGCCCGGGCGCATGCCGCCTCGTGCCAAGCACAGAATGGTGTCGAACTCCCAACCCGATTGGTGAATCTTGATGGCGAGTTTCTCAATCAGGTTGTGGTACTCGTCATACGACACGTACAGGTGTTTGCCGTCTTCAGTCAACATGGTTTGATCCTTTAAAAATTAAGCGATGTAGGGGTGGGTCAGCAAGATCGTGTGATCACGGTCTGGGCTGGTGGACACCATGTGGATGGGCACGCCCGTGGTTTCAGCGATGCGGTTCAGGTAGTGCTGGGCGGCCTTGGGCAGCTTGTTGTAGTCGGTCACACCCACGGTGCTGTCGGTCCAGCCGGGGATGGTTTCGTAGATGGGTTTGCAACGTGAAATCTCGTCGGCGCCCATGGGCAAGATATCGATCTTTTCGCCATCGAGTTCATAGCCCACGCACAACAGCAATTCGGTCAAACCGTCGAGCACGTCGAGCTTGGTGATGCACAGGCCGGTGAGGCCGTTGACTTGTGCGCTGCGCTTGAGCAAGGCCGCATCGAACCAGCCACAACGGCGCGAACGACCTGTCGTCACGCCTTTTTCAGCGCCCACCGTAGACATGTGGTAGCCGGGGTTGCCGGGCGTTTCCCAATCCAGCTCGGTGGGGAATGGGCCTCCGCCCACGCGTGTGCAATAGGCTTTGGTGATGCCCAAGATGTAGTGCAACAAGCCAGGGCCCACGCCTGCGCCCGCAGCAGCGTTGCCAGCGACGCAGTTGCTGGAGGTGACGAAGGGATAGGTGCCGTGGTCCACATCCAGCAAAGTGCCTTGTGCGCCCTCGAACAACAAGTTGGCACCCGCTTGGTGGGCCTCGTTCAGTTCGCGTGAGACGTCTGCCACCATCGGCAAAATTTCTTTGGCGTAGGCCATCGCTTCGTTATAAACGGTGTCGTAGTTCACGGCAGGTGCGTGCAAGATGTCAGTCAACACGTGGTTATGCAACTCGAGGTTTTCACGCAGTTTGGTGGCGAAGCGCTCGGGGTGCTTCAGGTCTTGCACGCGCAAAGCGCGGCGGGCAATTTTGTCTTCATAGGCAGGGCCAATGCCGCGGCCTGTGGTGCCGATCTTGGCGGTACCGGCTTTCTCTTTGGCAGCTTCACGGGCGATGTCAATCGCGGCGTGGTAAGGCAAGATCAAAGGGCAAGCTTCGCTGATGCGCAAGCGTGAACGCACTTCCACACCCGCCTTTTCGAGGCCCGCAATTTCTTCCAGCAACTTGGTGGCAGACAACACCACACCGTTGCCGATGTAGCACTTCACGCCCGGACGCATGATGCCGCTGGGAATCAAGTGCAAAGCGGTTTTTACGCCATTGATGACCAAGGTGTGGCCTGCGTTGTGACCGCCTTGGAAACGAACCACGCCCGTGGCGGTTTCGGTCAACCAATCGACCAACTTGCCTTTGCCTTCGTCACCCCATTGGGTGCCGACCACGACGACGTTACGGCCTTTGGTTGCAGCCACGGTTTGTCCTACGGGTTTACTCATATCAACTCGATTGCTTAAAAAATTAAAGGGCTTGACCGAAGGGAACAGCTTGCACTGCCCATTGGCCGGCGACTTCGATCAGTTCACGATCGCAGTCAAATTCATCGACTTCACTCTCGTGGCCCGGCATGATGCAGACCACGGTTTCACCCTTGGCACGCAAGGCGGCAATGGCTTCGCGCAGGCCTTGGGCCGTTCCCCAAGGTGCGCGGATGGCGGCTTTGAGGGGACGCACGGGCACCACACTGACCAATTCTTTCAGGTCCAAACTGAATCCTACGGCGGGCCGCTTGCGGCCAAACACCGCGCCCACCTCGTCGTAGCGACCGCCGCGCACCAAGGCATCACTGGCACCAGGCACAAAGATGGCAAAACGCACGCCGCTGTAGTAGGCGTAGCCGCGCAAGTCGGCCAAGTCAAAGGTGGTGGGCACACCACGCAAGTCAGTCGCAATTTGGCGCAATTCAGCCAAGGCTTGCACGACCACAGGCCATGCAGCAAATGCTTTTTCAGCTTGGTTCAGCACAGATGCATCGCCATACATGCTGACCAAAGCCAGCAAGGCTGTGCGCACATGAACGGGCAAATCTTTGGTCAGCGCTTGAACACCTGAAGTGTCTTTGGCCGCCAAGGCGCTGTGCAAAGCATCGCGGGTTTGAGCGGTTAAGGCCACACCGTCTAGCAAAGCGGGCACGATGCGGGCATCGCTCAAATCGACCGTGAATTGGTTGATGGACACAGCCTTGAGGCTGTCCAAGGCCAGATGCAGCACTTCAAGGTCTGCCTCGATGCCTGCATGGCCGTATATTTCAGCGCCAAACTGCAAGGGCTCACGGGTGGCAAAGGGGCGGTCTGGGCGTGTGTGCAGCACAGGGCCGCAGTAACACAGGCGCGTCACGCCCGCGCGGTTGAGCAAATGGGCGTCGATGCGGGCCACTTGCGGCGTGGTGTCAGCGCGCAGCCCTAGGGTTCGCCCTGAAAGTTGGTCGACTAATTTGAAGGTTTGCAAATCCAGTGCGCGCCCCGTGCCTGAGAGCAATGATTCAAGGTACTCAAGCAACGGTGGCATGACCAACTCGTAGCCATAGCCCCTTGCCGCGTCCAAATAAAGACGACGCAGCTCTTCGATGTGCCGGGCCTCAGAAGGCAGAACATCGGCGATGTGATCCGGCAGAACCCAAGCAGACATGAAATAAAGGGAGGCTGTTAAAACCGAGATTTTACAGGGCTTATCGCCTGCTAACTCAGCCACCACACCATCACGCAACCGATCAACACACAGACCAAACCAAAAAATCGGATTTGTCCGTCTTCGAGTACCAAGATTTGCGTCATCTTGTCGCGCCACCCTTTGGGGGAGACGAAGGGCACGAGGCCTTCAAAGACCAGCATCAACCCAAACGCAAGCCACAGCGTATGGCTGTCCAAGTTCATACAAGCTGCCTTTTACTTCTTGGATGCAGGTGCGCTGGTGCCACCGCTGCCACGCAGGGCTTTGAAGAAGTCGCTAGAGGGGTCGACTACCATCACGTCACTCTTTTTGCTGAACGTGGTTTTGTAGGCTTCCAAGCTGCGGTAGAACTGGGCAAAGTTGGCGTCACGTCCAAACGAGTCAGCATACAAACGAGCAGCTTCGGCATCGCCCTCACCTTTGATTTTTTGGGCTTCGCGATAGGCATTGGCTAAAGCGACTTCGCGTTGGCGGTCTGCATCAGCGCGGATTTTCTCGCCCTCCGCGGCGCCTGTAGAGCGCAACTCATTGGCCACGCGTTTGCGCTCGGCTTCCATGCGGCGGTAGACCGACTCGGTGATTGCATCCACGTAGTCAGAGCGTGTGATGCGCACATCGATCACATCCACACCCCAAGGCTTGGCGCCTTTGACCGCAGCCAACACTTCACGCTTGACGTTTTCCAGCAACTCCTCACGCTTGAGTGAGAGCAACTCTTTCACGGTGCGTTTGTTGATCTCTTCTTGAAATGCATTGCGTACCACGCGGGCGAGTTGAATCGCGCCTGCGTTTTCATCCAAGCCCACATTGCGAATGTATTGCGAAGGGTCGGTGATGCGCCAACGGGCATACCAGTCAATCACCACACGTTGTTTTTCAGCCGTGAGCATGGGCTCGGTGTCCGCGTTATCAAGGGTGAGCAAGCGCTTGTCGATGTAGCTCACGTTTTGAAAAGGTGGCGGCAGCTTGATGTTCAAGCCAGGCTCTGTGATGACGTTCTTGATTTGGCCAAAGGAATACACCACGCCAAACTGGCGTTGGTCCACGACAAACAGCGTCGAGCTGATCAGTGCCAAGACCACCAGCACCGAGGAAATATAAAAACCGATTTTGTTGCTTTTCATGTTCGTTCCCTATCAACGGCCATCACGGTCGCGTGAACGACCATCGCGTGCGCGGGCATCTGCCGCAGCCGCTGGGTTGGTGGTGATGTTTGCCGCGTTGTGTGCGGGGTCCGTCGGTGTTGCAGGTGCTGCACTGGTGGCTTGCTGGTGGCTCTGCTGAATGATTTTGTCCAGCGGCAAATACAACAAGTTGGAGCCTTGCTTGGTGTCCACCAAGACTTTGGTGGTGTTGCTGTAAATCTGCTGCATGGCGTCGATGTACAAACGGTCACGCATGACTTGCGGGGCTTTTTGATACTCACCCACCAAGGACTTGAAGCGTTGGGCATCGCCCTCGGCTTGCGCCACGATGCGGGCTTTGTAGCCATCGGCCTCTTGCTTCAAGCGCGAGGCTGCGCCCACGGCACGGGGCACCACATCGTTGGCATAGGCTTCGGCTTCATTCTTGGCGCGCTCGCGTTCTTGGCCAGCTTTGAGCACATCATCAAAGGCAGCTTGCACTTGCTCGGGTGGACGCACGCCACCTTGCTGCAAATTGATGCCGACCACTTCGACACCGACCTTGTATTGGTCAAGAATGGCCTGCATGATGGTGCGAATGCGGGGACCAATTTGGTCCCGCTCTTCGGACATGGCCGCATCCATCTTCATCTTGCCCACCACTTCACGCACGGCTGTTTCAGCAGCTTGCACGACGGTGTCAGTGGGGTTCTTGGTTTCGAACAAATAGGCCCGCGCATCCGTCAAACGATATTGCACGGCAAACTTGATTTCGAGGATGTTTTCGTCTTCCGTCAGCATGGCCGACTCGCGCAAGCCCGTGGATTTAACGATGGTGTCGCGTCCCACGTCGACCGAGCGAATTTGCGTGACAAACACCAGCTCGTGGCGCTGGAACGGGTAAGGCAAACGCCAATTAAAACCGGCACCGACCGTGGCGTGGTAACGGCCAAACTGCGTGATCACTGCTTGCTGGCCTTCTTGCACGATGAAAAAGCCCGTGCTCATCCAAATCGCCAAGACCACAGCACCGATCACGCCCACACCAAAGCGTGCCGCTTTGAAGTTGGGGCCTGTGGGGCCGCCGTTGTGACTAGGAGGCTCTGAGCCACCGTTTTTGCTGCCAAACAACCCTGTGAGCTTGGCGTTGAAGTCGCGCCATAACTCATCCAAATCAGGCGGCCCACCTGCGTTGGGGCGCGAAGGCGCAGCTTGCGGTTTTTTCTCGTCGCTGGACGCGGGTGGCTGTTGACTCCCATTGGGGTCAAACGTGGGATTGCCGTCTTTGTCTCGGCCCCAGCGACCATCGTTGAGGTTGAACATACCGCGCAGTCGTGCGCGCCAAGAGGTGGAGCTGACCGTGTGTGTGTTGGAGTTCATGCGTATCGTTGTTTTCTTCTCTGAAGTCTCGATTGTGCCTAATGAATCAGGTCTCATTCCAATTCCTGCGAATTCGCATGGTCTTCGGCTGGCATCTGGGCCACGGCCTCTTGTGCCAAAAACTCACGCAAGGCGGCCAAGCCCTCGCCTGTTTGGGCGCTGACAAAAAAGCGTGGCACGCTGTGGCCTTCCACGGTGTAGTGGTCGTGCAATTGGAGCGGGCGTGTCTCAGGGCTCATAGCGTCAAGTTTGTTGAGCACCAAGACTTGCGGGACATCAGCTGCGCCAATTTCGGCCAAGACTTTTTGCACCTCCGCCATTTGCTCGGGGTAATTGGGATTGGACGCATCCACCACGTGCATGAGCAGCGTGGCATCCGCCGCATCTTGCAAGGTAGCTTGAAAGGCATCAATCAAGCCGTGCGGCAAATCACGGATAAAGCCAACCGTGTCCGACAACGACACCGAACGGCCTGTGCCGTCTTGGTTGCCCAAGTAAAGCTGGCGAGTGGTGGTGTCTAGCGTGGCAAACAACTGATCTGCCGCATAGGCGCGGGCTTTGACCAAGGCATTGAACAAAGTGGACTTACCTGCGTTGGTATAGCCCACCAGCGAAATGGTGAATGCATCGCGGCGGTTGCGTTGGCGACGTTGGGTGCTGCGTTGCTTCTTGACCTTTTCAAGCCGCTCACGCGTGCGTTTGATGGCGTCGTTGATGATCCGGCGGTCCAACTCAATCTGGGTCTCACCGGGACCACCGCGCATACCGATACCGCCGCTTTGACGCTCCAAGTGCGACCAGCGACGCACCAAGCGCGTGCTGAGGTAATGCAGCTTGGCTAACTCAACTTGCAACTTGCCTTCGTGGCTGCGCGCACGCTGGGCAAAGATTTCCAAAATCAACAAGGTGCGGTCAATCACAGCCAGCCCCATGTGGCGTTCTAAGTTGCGTTGTTGTGCAGGGCTGAGGGACTGGTCAAACAAAATCTCCGAGGCTCCATGCATGAGGGCCAACGCTTTGATTTCATCGGCTTTGCCGCTGCCCACAAACAAGGCAGCATCTGGCGCTTTGCGTTTGCAGGTGATGCGTGCTACGGGTTTGAGGCCCGCCGTTTCAGCCAGTAGCCCTAGTTCTTCAAGCTCGCCATCGAAATGCGGCAAGCCAAAATCGACCCCCACCAAAATGGTGGTGCCAGCGGTGGGTTGAGAGGTGT
Source organism: Limnohabitans sp. (assembly GCF_031538885.1). Classification (GTDB taxonomy): domain Bacteria; phylum Pseudomonadota; class Gammaproteobacteria; order Burkholderiales; family Burkholderiaceae_C; genus Limnohabitans. The sequence goes on along the minus strand of NZ_JAVKLW010000069.1, from coordinate 26,003 downwards.
CGTTCAAGCGGTCAGTCTAAAAAGGAGACGTAAAAAAAAGGGCTGAAACAGCCCTTTTCGCAGAGCGTTCAAGCTCAGACTTCAGGCGAACTGCCTGTACCGTCCGTGGGGTTGAAGTTGACAGCGCGGCCCGGCACGATGGTCGAGATGGCATGTTTGTAGACCATTTGCGTCACCGTGTTGCGCAGCAACACCACGTATTGGTCAAATGATTCGATTTGGCCTTGCAGCTTGATGCCGTTGACCAAATAAATGGACACTGGCACATGCTCGCGGCGCAGGATGTTCAAAAATGGGTCTTGCAACAGTTGGCCTTTGTTCTTTGAGTTGTCGGTGTTCACGATATTCTCTGTGTCTGCATAATTAAAAGAAATACCACGTTACCACAGAGTCAGAGGGCTTTTGAACTCAGTTATCTTTATCTGCGTAAGGGTTACTTGAGGTCTTCATCTCAATTCGCAAGGGGGTGCCTTCTAAATTAAAGGCCTTGCGAAAACGCCCTTCCAAGAACCGTTTGTAGGCCTCAGTTACATGCTCTAGCGAGTTGCCATGAATCACGATGATGGGTGGATTCATGCCCCCTTGATGGGCGTAACGCAGCTTGGGGCGATACATGCCACCGCGTTGGGGTGACTGAAACTGTACGGCCTCCAGCAACAAGCGCGTGAGCAAGGGTGTGGGCATCTTGCACATGGCCGCTTTGTGCGCTTGTGCAATCGCGCCCCACAACGGCCCCAAGCCTTGACGCTTCTTGGCCGAGATGAAGTGCATGGCAGCAAACTTCAAAAACGGCAAACGCGTCTCAATCGAGCGCATGAGCAATTCGCGTTGGTACGAATCCACCGCATCCCATTTGTTCACGGCAACCACCACAGCGCGACCGCTCTCCAAGATATAACCGGCAATGTGGGCATCTTGGTCGGTCACACCTTGGGTAGCGTCGAGTAACAGCAAAACAACATTGGCCGACTCAATCGCTTGCAGAGTTTTGACGACCGAGAACTTCTCAATCGCTTCAAACACCTTGCCCTTGCGACGCAAACCAGCGGTGTCGATGAGTTCAAACATCTGACCGTTACGTTCAAACGGCACGCTGATGGCGTCGCGTGTCGTGCCCGGCATGTCAAATGCCACCAAGCGCTCTTCGCCTAGCCACGTGTTGATGAGGGTCGATTTGCCCACGTTGGGGCGGCCCGCGACGGCCAGCTTGATGATGCCGTTGTCGGCATCGGCATCGGCGTCGTCGTCGTCGGGGTCTGCCAAATTCAAAGGTGCCAGAGCACTCGCCATCATGTCGCGGATGCCTTGACCGTGTGAGGCCGACACAGGCAACACCTCACCCAAGCCCAACTCGTAGAACTCCACCAACTGAGCGCCCTCTTTCATGCCCTCGGCTTTGTTGGCCACCAAAATAGTGGGCTTGCCCAAGCGACGCAGGTAGTTCGCAATGTCGTGGTCTTGGGCCGAGATGCCGCCACGGGCATCCACCACAAACACCACCACATCTGCCTCGGCCACGGCTTGCTGGGTTTGACGGGCCATTTCTTTGTAGATGCCTTTGTCGGCGGTCGGCTCAAAGCCACCCGTGTCGATGACGATGAATTCGTGCTTGTCAAAACGAGCGTTGCCGTAGTGACGGTCGCGGGTCAGTCCCGCGAAGTCGGCCACGATGGCATCACGCGATTTGGTCAAACGGTTGAACAACGTGGACTTGCCAACATTGGGGCGGCCCACCAGGGCCAATACGGGTTTCAAAACGGAATCCTTTAACTTCCCAATTACGGGATTTGGAGACCTGTCACGCGACCGTCGCGTGTGACCACCACATAGCGCTCACCAGCCAACACAGGGGCTGTTGCCAACGCTTCGCTGTCCAGCTTGATGCGGTTGAGCAACGCACCATCCGCCAGCGACAGCAGGTAGAGCCAGCCGCCGTTGTCGGCCACCAGCACACCACGCGGCGTCACCAAAGGTGCGCTCAAGATGCGGTATTTCAAGCGGTCGGTGTCCCACACGCGTTCGCCAGTGGTTCGGCTCCAAGCCTGCACCACGCCGTTCGACAAAGGCGTGACCAACAAAGTTTCGTTGCCACTGATACCGTTTTCGCCAGCCGAGGGGCGTGTCCACACGCTCTGCCCACGTTCCGCGTTCACGCAACCCACTGAGGTTTGAAAGGCACGCACACACACCACCTCACCCACACGGCTTGACGGGCTGACCAAATCGACCAAACGTTCAATGTCATTGATGCCGCGCGGCGTGGCAATGGCCGATTCCCAGCGAATCACGCCTGTATTGGGGTCGAGTGCGACCAAGCGACCAGACAACCCCACCAACAAGGTGTTTTTATAAGCCAACATGACGCCCGCTTGTTTGAGCACCAAAGGTTCGCCCGGACGTTGTTGCGTCCACAGTTGGCGGCCAGTGCTGCCATCAAACGCCATGACCGAGCGGTCAGCCGTGAGTACAAACACGCGTGCACCTGCAACCAAGGGCGGTGTGAAGGACTGTGCAGGCAAGCTCTTGCGCCATTGCACTTTGCCGTCTTGCAAGATGACGAGTTCGTTGCTGCGGGTGACCACCGCCACTTGCTGACCATCACTGCCCACACCGGCAGCGATGGCTTGGTCCAACGTTAAGCGCCACACGTCTTTGCCTGTCGTGGCATCCAGCACCGCGACCACGCCTTGGCTGTTCGCCAAAGCGATGCGGTCTTCGCGGGCAGACACAACCAACGGGAAATCAACCTTCCCGAGGGTCGCTATCCAACTGACATGCACGTCTTGCAAGACGGGGACACCGGGAATTTCAGTGGGTTTCGGGCGTGATGACCCCGCGCAAGCGGCAAGCGCGACACAGACGCCAGCCAAAACAAAGCGCACGCCACATACGCGCATCATGTTCGTCCAGCTGAGCGATGTGGTGTTCACTTTTTGCTCTCCACAACGGGTGCTTCTTCAGGGGCTGCGCCCAAGGCAGCCAACTTCACCGCCACCAAACGGCGGTACTCAGCGTTGGGCTCGAAGCCTTTCCACGCATTTTTGTAATGTTGCACAGCCTCGGCAGGTTGCGATTGCAACATGGCCAAGTCACCCAAACGGTCGGCCATCAAAGGCGCAAAGGCATCAGGCGTTTTGGCACTGAGTTGCTTGCGTGCCTCGTCGTAGGCTTTGTCATCGATCAGCAAGGAGGCCAAACGCAAACGGGTCAAGGCTTGGTAGCCCTCGTCGCTGGCTTTTTCGGCAACCCATGTGAGTTGCACTTTGGCATCGGCTTTACGGTTTTTATCCTGGTACACGCGCGCTGCCAGCAACGCAGCCTGTTGCGCGTAAGTGGTACTGGCGAACTTGTCTTTGATGTCTGTGACCGAGCGGTCGAGCAAGGCCATGTCAGACCCCATCGCGGCACGCTCTACCGTGTCGTACAAAGCGGCGGATTGCATGGCTTGCTTAGACGTATAGGACTGCCACCCCATCCAAGCGGCATAGCCACCCAACACGGCAATCAGTCCCCAGGTGATGAGGTCGCCCCAGCGCTTCCAAAAGTGCTTCAGCTCGTCAAGTTGTTCTTGTTCTTCAAGGTCGAGGTGGGATGCCATGGTGTCGTTGCTCAGCTAAAAAATGAAATGAATTGTAGGGTGCGACGTGTCAGACCGTGGTTTGAGGCTGGGCCGTGGTTTACGCCAGTTTCTCGGCTACGCGAGCAGCGACATCGGTCAAAGGTACCGTCGCTTGCGTACCCACACCATCACGCAAAGATTTGAGGGTCACTTCGCCTTGCGCTAGCTCATCCTCACCAAAAATCAAAGCCAACTGTGCGCCACTCGCGTCTGCTTTTTTGAACTGCGATTTCATGCTGCCCATGCCCTCGCCCGTGCCCTGCGCTGCGTGCATTTGCACAGACAAGCCTTGCGCACGCAAAGCTTGGATAGTTTGAAACACCACGGGCAAGGCAGCCGCATCGGGCACGATGGCATACACGTCAGGCCCCGCAGCTTGTGGCAAGGTGCCCTGCTCTTTGAGCAATTCCAGCACACGCTCTACACCCAGCGCCCAGCCCACGGCAGGGGCGGATTTACCACCCACTTGCTCAATCAGGTAGTCGTAGCGGCCACCACCGCAAATCGTGCCTTGCGAGCCCAAGCGATCGGTCACAAACTCAAACACCGTGAGGTTGTAGTAGTCCATGCCACGCACCAAGCGTGGGTTGATGCGGTAGCTCACGCCACTGGCATCCAAAATCGCGCGCACGGCGTTGAAGTGGGCCAACGAGGCTTCGCCTAAAAAGTCCATTAGCTTGGGCGCGGCTTCCACCAGCGCTTGCATAACTGGGTTCTTGGTGTCCAAGATGCGCAGCGGGTTGCTGTGCAAGCGGCGCTTAGCTTCTTCATCCAACACGTCGAGGTGTTGTTCCAAATGCGCAATCAATGCGATGCGATGCGCCGCACGTTCGTGGGGTTGCCCCAAACTATTGAGTTCCAAGCGCACATCTTGTAAGCCCAGCTCTTGCCATAACGTGGCTGCCAACACAATGAGTTCAGCATCGACTTCTGCGCCGGGAAAACCCAAAGCCTCTGCGCCGATTTGGTGGAACTGGCGATAGCGCCCACGTTGCGGGCGTTCGTGGCGAAACATCGGCCCCATGTAGTACAAGCGTTTGCCACCGTCGTAAAGCATGTTGTGCTCCACCACGGCGCGCACCACGCCAGCGGTCGCCTCTGGACGCAGTGTGAGTTGCTCGCCATTCAAGCGGTCTTCAAAGGAGTACATCTCCTTTTCCACAATGTCGGTCACCTCACCCAAACCACGCACAAACAAAGCCGTGGGCTCCACGATGGGGGTGCGTAAGTTGCGGTAGGCGTGTCGCGCCATCAGGCCGCGCACTTTGTCTTCCAACCATTCCCATTGGGCTGAGGTAGGTGGCAGCAAATCATTCATGCCTTTGACGGCCACAAGTGCTTGGGCTTTGCGAGGTTTAGCGGGGGGTATTGGGTTATCGGTCGTCACAGTAGATGGGCGCAGGCGTTAATAAGGACAAGACGTTCATGGGGCAAATGCAGCCCAGCTTCATGCACGTGGTGCAAAGCGTTTTTCAATGTAGTTTTCAACAATCTGGTGGAACTCTTGGGCAATGTTGTCACCACGCAAAGTCAGGGCTTTTTCGCCGTCGATGAACACGGGGGCTGCCTGTGCTTCGCCGTTGCCGGGCAAGCTGATGCCAATGTCTGCATGTTTGCTCTCGCCAGGACCGTTGACAATGCAGCCCATGACGGCCACTTTCAAGTCTTCCACACCTGGGTACTGCTTGCGCCACACCGGCATTTGGGCGCGCAAAAAGTCATCAATGGTTTTCGCCAACTCTTGGAAGGTGGTGCTGGTGGTACGGCCACAGCCGGGGCAAGCCGTCACACTGGGCACAAAGGTACGCAGGCCGAGGGCTTGCAAAATTTCAGAAGCAATCACCACCTCTTGTGTGCGCGCTTCACCAGGCTGCGGCGTCAATGAGACACGGATAGTGTCGCCAATCCCCTCTTGCAGCAAGATAGACAAAGCAGTGGTAGAGGCCACTGTGCCGCGTGTACCCATGCCTGCTTCAGTGAGCCCCAAGTGCAGCGGGTAGTTACAGCGTTGGGCAAGTTCGCGGTAGACCGCAATCAGGTCTTGGACGCCACTGACCTTGCAGCTCAGCAAAATTTGTTCAGGGGACATCCCCATGCTTTGCGCCAACTTGGCTGAATCAATTGCCGAGGTGATGAGGGCTTCGTACATCACTTGCTTGGCATCGAAGGGGTGCACACGTTGGGCGTTATCGTCCATCAGTTTGGCGAGCAACTCTTGGTCTAGGCTGCCCCAGTTCACACCAATTCGCACCGCTTTGTTGTAGCGCATGGCGACTTCAATCATCTGACCGAACTGTTTGTCGTGTTTATCGCCCTTGCCCACATTGCCAGGGTTGATGCGGTACTTGGACAAAGCTTGTGCGCAATCGGGGAATTCGGTGAGCAAGCGGTGGCCGTTGTAGTGGAAGTCACCAATCAATGGAACGTGGATGCCCATGCGGTCGAGTTGCTCGCGCACATGCGGCACAGCGGCGGCGGCTTCGGGCGTATTGACCGTGATACGGACCAACTCAGAACCCGCCAAGGCCAACTCTTTGATTTGAATGGCCGTACCAATCGCATCCACCGTGTCGGTGTTGGTCATGGACTGCACGCGCACAGGCGCATCCCCCCCCACGGTGACCACATGGTCGCCCCAAGTCACACGCGCTTGCAAACTGCGACGTGCTTTGGGTATTGACAAGGCAATCCCTTGCGTGGGGGTGTTAGCGGGCATCTGCGGCCTTGGGTGTGCTAGCAGCAGGTACAGCAGCCGTAACGGATTGGGCTGTTACGGCCGTTGAGTGAACCGTGGTCAACACCATATTGCTGGATTGGGTTTGCGCCTCTGGAGCAACCTCTTCAGAAGGCGGCAGGGTGACGACAGGCAAAGACACAGGGGGCTCAACCACATGGGTGGCAGGCTCTTCTTTAAAAACAAGCAAGGTGTGAATGTCAGGCCAAAAACCCAAGATCAACGCCAACGACAACACCACCAAAGCAGCCCAACGCATCGGCGTAAATAACCGTGCGACAACAAGGAAGCTGGACTGAGGCAAAAACGAAGGACGGTCCAGCGGAAAATCTAGCCCACGCTCGTTTTTAGTAGCCAAACGCGAGACATCTTGGCTCGGCAACAAGGCCAACACGGGCGAGGCATCAACATTCAAATGACGACAAACCGCCAAAGTCAAAGCACGGGCGAACACTGTGTCGGGCAACTCATCTAAACGGTCGGCCTCTAAGGCTTTGAGCTTGGCGGGTGAGACGCGCAGGACTTGCGCCAAAGCCTCCAGCTTGAGTCCACGGTTTTCACGGTGCTGGCGCAGCAATTCACCAGCAGTCACGCTAAGCGTTGTAGGTGTGTAGGTTTCTTCTGTCATCTGTCTTGAAGTTTTATCTAGGCGCTGAGCTTTCACACAACACCCATAGGATAAGTGGATGTCAATTATTACTTTTGGAGGCGCCTGTTTGCATCATTGCGCGATCTTTGCAAAAACGAATGGCGCCCACAGTCTTGTCGACTTGGCGGTAGCTCGCTCGAGACACCGCACGGTCAAACTGGATTTGCGCTTCATCGAAACGGTTTTGTTGGCACAAGAACCAGCCGTAGTTATGTTCTATCGCAGCCAAATCTGCCACACGCACATTGGGCCCAGAGGCTAGCTGCACCGCTTGCTCAAAACTTTGCTGCGCCAACACAGGTCGGTTATCACGCTGGTGAATCAGGCCCAGTAAGCTGTACGCATCCGCAAAATCTGGATCAATTTGCAAAGCTGCACGCACTTCTTGCTGCGCCACCTCGGTTTGACCTTGCTCGTAATAGGCACTGGCTAGACTCAGGCGACGCATGGCACGTTGGCGCGTGTGGTCTGGCTCTGCTTGTGTGAGGCGGTCGAGTCGCGCCGTCGAGGTGCTGCACGCATTCAAGCCCAGCACAATCAGGAACATACTCACGGACAAGCCCACACACAAAAGCAAACGCACCCCACTCACGACGACACCTGTGTGAGTGGAATCACGCGTTGCTTGGCCATGCGCGCGTCGACTTGGGTGCGGTCTTTCACATCGCCGGCGAGCTGGCCACAGGCGGCGTCAATGTCGTCACCGCGTGTTTTACGCACCGTGGTGATGATGCCGGCGTCACTCAGTTGCGCCGCAAAGGCTTTGACCGTGGCCGCACTCGAACGTGTGAGACCCGATGCAGGGAATGGGTTGAACGGAATCAAGTTGAACTTGCAAGGCACACCTTCGTCCTGCCCGCGTTTGGGTTTGACCAAGTCAATCAAAGCTTGCGCATGCTCGGGCTGGTCGTTGACGCCGTCCAACATGCAATATTCAAATGTGATGAAGTCGCGTGGGGCATGCGCCAAGTAACGGCGGCAAGCGTCCATCAACTCGTGCAAGGAGTATTTGCGGTTGAGCGGTACCAAGTTGTCGCGCAAAGCGTCGGTCGGTGCGTGCAGCGACACTGCCAAAGCCACTGGGCAGTCATCGCCCAAGCGGTCCATCATGGGCACCACACCCGATGTGGAGACGGTCACACGGCGACGCGACAAACCATACCCGTGGTCGTCCAACATAGAACGCAAAGCAGGGACCAAAGCGCTGTAGTTTTGCAGCGGCTCGCCCATGCCCATCATCACCACGTTGGAGATCACGCGTTCGGTGGTGTTGAACTGTTGGCGCAGCGTGTGCTCGGCAAACCACAGCTGCGACAAGATTTCACCCGTGGTGAGGTTGCGACTGAACCCCTGATGACCGGTGGAGCAAAAACGGCAGCCCACCGCGCAACCCGCTTGTGACGAGATACACAAGGTGCCTCGGTCATCTTCGGGAATGAACACGGTCTCGACGGCATTGCCGTCGCCCACGTCGAACAACCACTTGATGGTGCCGTCGGCGGAGTCGTGTCTGGAAATGGGGCGAAGCGGCTGAACCTGTGCGCAGGTTTTCAGCTTTTCACGCAGCGACTTGGCGAGATCAGACATTTGATCAAAGTCTTGTGCGCCTTTTTGGTGGATCCACCGGAACAGCTGCGTCGCGCGAAAGCGCTTCTCGCCCAAGCGCTCACAAAAAACGGCCAAACCGCCGAGATCAAAATCAAGCAGGTTGGCCGTCATTTTTTGCGTAGGCGTGGCTGCAAGCAGCGACGCCCATTGCCTCTTAGTGACCGTAAACGTTCATGCCAGCAAAGAAGAAGCTGATTTCAGCTGCTGCTGTTTCTGGACCGTCAGAACCGTGCACGGCGTTGGCATCGATGCTGTCGGCGAAGTCAGCGCGGATGGTGCCAGGTGCTGCGTCTTTAGGATTAGTCGCGCCCATCAAATCACGGTTTTTCAAAATTGCGCCTTCGCCTTCGAGCACTTGGATCATGACGGGGCCAGAGACCATGAAGTCGACCAAATCTTTGAAGAAAGGACGTGCTTTGTGCACAGCGTAAAACGCTTCAGCTTCACCGCGTGAGAGGTGAGCCATGCGAGCAGCCACCACTTTCAAGCCAGCCGCTTCAAAGCGTGCGTAGATTTGGCCAATGACGTTCTTAGCAACAGCGTCAGGCTTGATGATGGAGAGAGTGCGTTCGGTCATTTGGAGTTTCCCTGTATTGACTGTGATTGAAATTTTTGTGCGCCATGCGCGTAGCCTGCTATTTTAACCACTTGAAGGGATTTCCCTTGAGCGCGCAAGCGTTTTGCGTGCATCTTGCGTGCGATTTAGCGCCCGCCTCGGCCACGATTGCCACCCGCCCCGCCCGTGTTGCCTCCACCCGAGCGGCCGCCACCAAAACTACCGCCGGCTGAACCACCTCTGCGCGGTGCGGCACTCGATGGACGTGAGCCACCGACCAAGCCAGCTTTGAAGGCTTTTTGGCCATCTTTTTTACGTTGACGTTCCACCGCATAGCTGTCCGCACCGATGTAGCCCACGGAAGTTTGCATCGGGTCAGGTTGCGGCGCACGCTCTGGTGGCTTGCCGCCCCGTCGACGCTCGGTGCGCACCAACCGCTCGGGGCCACTGTTGCGGTCTTCAGCGATACGCGGCGTCGATGGGCGTGGGCCAATGCTGTTGCCGCGACGGCGGCTGTTGGCGCGCTCGCTGCGGTCATGGCGCGAAGGGCCACTTTGCATCGGAGCTTCTGCGCCCGCCGCCTCCATCAGAGCACGGATGTCACGCTCGCCCAGCTCCACAAAGGCTCCGCGTTTCAAGCCGCGAGGCAACACCATGGCGCCGTAGCGAATACGAATCAAACGGCTCACGGCGTGACCGACGGCTTCAAACATGCGGCGCACTTCGCGGTTGCGGCCTTCTGAAATGGTCACGCGGTACCAGCAGTTGGAACCTTCGCCACCGCCTTCTTCGATCGAGCCAAATTGCGCGGGGCCATCATCCAACTCGATGCCGGTGATGAGTTGTTCTTTTTGGTCTTTGCTCAGTTTGCCCAGCGAACGCACCGCGTATTCGCGTTGCAAACCAAAACGTGGATGCATCAGCTGATTGGCCAATTCGCCTGAGCTGGTGAACAGCAACAAGCCTTCGGTGTTCAAGTCCAAGCGACCCACAGACTGCCACTTGCCTTGGTACAGGCGCGGCAAGCGGCGAAACACCGTGGGACGGTTTTGAGGGTCATCGGTGGTCACCACTTCGCCCGCAGGCTTGTGGTAAGCAATCACGCGGGGGGGTGGCGGTGCAATGCGCACCTTGAGCTGACGGCCATTGACCTTGATTTGGTCACCAAACTGCACGCGTTGCCCCACGTGAGCCACTTCGTTGTTGACGGCCACATGGCCTTCGGCAATCAGGCGTTCCATCTCGATGCGCGAGCCCAAGCCCGATTGGGCTAAAACTTTGTGCAACTTGGGCGATTCGGGTTGTGGCAACAACACGCGTTTTTCGGGTGCGGCTTCGGCACGGATCAGTTCGGCGTCGAACTCGCCAGAGACCACGTCTTCAAAGTCAAAAGCGGTTTCGTCGTCGTTCAAAAATTCGTCGTGTGATTCGGTAGGCTGGCCACCCAGGTCGTGGTGTTTAGTGCTCATGCGTGTCATCGCCAGTTGGGGCGGGGTCTCTGGGTGAGGAAAGTTCAAAAATAGGGGCGTCGTCATGCAGCGCTGTGGAGCTTATCTCTGCCAAGTCCACATCGACCGTGGCGGCCGCTTCACCTTCGGCAGACTCGGATGACTCAAGCACCATGTTGAGTTGCAGCGACGGGTCGTCTTCACCCAAACGGGCAAAAGCATTGGCTTGCGCTTGGGCGCTGTCAAACACAGGCAGTTGATCAAGCGAAGCCAGACCCAAATCGTCCAAGAATTGACGGGTGGTGGCGTACAAAGACGGACGTCCTACCGTCTCGCGGTGACCAATCACCTCCACCCAACCACGGTCCTCCAATTGCTTGAGCACCAAAGAGTTGATCGTCACGCCACGCACATCCTCCATGTCGCCACGCGTCACGGGTTGGCGGTAGGCGACGATGGCCAAGGTCTCCATCACCGCGCGGGAGTACTTGGGTGGCTTCTCGGGGTTCAAACGGTCTAAAAACTCACGCATCTCTGGGCGACTTTGAAAGCGCCAACCCGTAGCTACTTGCACCAGTTCTACACCGCGCTGTGCCCAGTCGAGTTGCAACTCTTCCAGCAAAGTGCGAATCGTGTCTGCGCCTAACGCGTCAGAGAACAGCACACGCAAATCGCGAATCTGAATCGGTTGGTGCGAACAAATCAGAGCGGTCTCAAGTACGCGCTTGGCATCCACGGTGTTCATCGTGAGAGTTCCGGGTCAAGGTTCGAGGAAATGGCCTACGAAAATTCATCTCGAGGCTGGTAAGGGCAATGCGGGGCACCGCCAAAGTCAGAGCCAAAGGGCTCACCGCTTTCACAAGCGTGAGCACAGATTGTAGCGGAGGTGGCTTGAAAGACCTATTCGGGGCGCTTGAGGTTTAAACCGGCCAGTAAATTGACCATGTCGTTAGGCAACGGCGCTTCAAACTTGAGCAGTTCGCCCGTGATGGGATGGTCAAAGCTCAGGCGGAAGGCGTGCAAGGCTTGGCGGTCAATGCCCAGCGTCATAGGGCCCGCGTAGAGCGAATCGCCCACCAACGGGTGCCCAAAGTGCGCCATGTGGACACGAATTTGATGGGTCCGGCCTGTGTGCAAAGTGCATTGCACCAAGCAGGCTTCTTCTTGGCTGCTCAGGCATTCAAAGGTGGTGTGAGCTTCTTTGCCAGGCAAGCGCTCTAAGTCGACTACGGCCATGCGCAAGCGGTTGCGGTAGTCGCGACCAATGGCAGCAACGACATCGCGGACGGGACCGCCGTTCCATTTACGGTAGGCGACGGCCAAGTATTCGCGATGGACGTGACGCCCAGCAATCATGGCGACCAAGGCGTCCATGGCGCGGCGGGTTCGCGCCACGATCATCAAGCCACTGGTATCTTTGTCTAAGCGATGCACGATGCCTGCACGCGGCAGCATCACGGCTTGCGGGTCTAAGGCCAGTAAGCCGTTGAGCAAGGTGCCGCTCCAGTTGCCAGGCGCTGGATGGACAACCAAGCCTGCGGGTTTGAAGATGACACGCAGGTCTTCATCTTCGTGAATGACATGCAGCGGGATGTCTTCTGGCTTGAAGGCTTGGCTTTGGGGTGTGGGCTTCAAGATGAGTTGGTAACGCTCACCCATGCGTACCTTGGCAGAGGCTTTGGTCATCACGCGCGCAAGGGGTTGCAAACAAGACACACAGCCTTCGCTGAGCAACTGCTGCGAGTAGCTGCGCGAAAACTCGGGCAGCAACACGGCCAAGGCACGGTCAAGGCGCTCACCATGCAGCTCAGCCGGAATCGCAAGTTCGCGTGCTTCTACTTCTGGGCCGTCGATGAGATCGATATGTTCATCAAGTAAAACATCTTCCGACATAGCGGTTGGAGATGACGGCTGTGCCGATAGAATAGTTTGACTTTGCTTCAAGAGGTTGACCTGTGGTGTTACGACTTAAATTATCGACGGTATGGATGGCTCTGGGCCTGACCATCACTCTTCTTTTCACAGGATGCGCCGACAGTAACTACGATCCAACCAAAGATTGGAGCATTGACAAGCTCTACAACGAAGCCAAAGATGAAATGACTGCTGGCGCTTATGACAAAGCGATTGGCATGTACGAAAAACTCGAAGGGCGCGCCGCAGGTACCTTATTAGCACAACAAGCTCAGCTCGACAAAGCTTGGGCACAGTACAAAACCAACGAGCCTGTGCAAGCCGTGGCAACGTTGGATCGTTTCATCAAACTGAATCCTGCCAGCCCTGCGCTGGACTACGCGCTGTACTTAAAGGGACTGGTGAACTTCAACGACAACTTGGGGCTGTTTTCATCTTGGACGGACCAAGATTTGGCTGAGCGTGACCCCAAGCAAGCCAAAGAATCGTTTGAAGCGTTCCGCGAGTTGCTGATTCGTTTTCCTGATTCCAAATATTCGGTTGATGCACGTTTGCGTATGGCGTTTATCAAGAACTCACTGGCCCGTTCAGATGTGCATGTGGCGCGGTTTTACTACCAGCGCGGTGCGTATGTGGCCGCGATCAATCGCGCACAAACTACGGTACAAGAGTACCGCGATGTGCCGGCCGTGGAAGAAGCTTTGTTCATCATGGTCCAGTCCTATGACAAATTGGGCTTGAACCAATTGCGCGATGACACCAAGCGCGTCTTGGAAACAAGCTATCCCAACACCGTGTTCTTGTACCCTGAGCGCTTGGCGGCTAAAAAGTCGTGGTGGAAGTTTTGGCAATAAGGTCTTGGCTGAGCGCCTCTAGCGCCTGTGCCAAGTCGTCATGGCTTTGCAGGGGCCGCATAGGCGGCAATGCAGCAATCAGGCGGCGACCATAACCAGTGGTCACCAAGCGGTTGTCACACAAGACCAAGATCCCTTGATCTGACTCGGTGCGAATCAATCGCCCCGCACCTTGCTTCAAAGCCACCACCGCTTCTGGCACAAAGTATTCATTGAATGAGCTACGCCCTTGAGCTTCTAAACGTTTGCTGCGGGCCTCGACCAAGGGGTCATGCGGCGGCGGGAAAGGCAGCTTGTCAATGATGACCAGTTGCAGCGCATCACCCGGCACATCAAAGCCTTCCCAAAAGGTGGCCGAAGCAACCAACACACAGCCGCTCTCACCGGCTTTGGTGCCCTCACGAAAGCGCTCCATCAAATGGCGTTTGGGCCACTCACCTTGCACCAGCACCTCGATGCCTGTGCCGTCAAGCTGCTGCTTCATCACATCGCCAATGGCACGCAAAGCACGCAAGGTGGTGGTGAGTACCAAAGTACGGCCACCGAGGCGGCGTACCGCATCGCTGGCAATCGCGGCCACTTGTGCGCTGTGCGCGGGGTCATTTGGACGCACGATGTCGCGTGGCACATAAAGGCCCGCTTGCGTGGGGTAATCGAAGGGGCTGCTGACGCGCAAGATGGTGGCGGACTCTAAGCCGCAAGGCTCGGTGAACCAACGCAAACGTGGATCATCCCCCAAGGTGGCCGAGGTGAAGACCCAGCTACGCGGGCGTGTGTCTTCGACAGGGCGAATGACCATAGCGCTGTCAAAAGGGGCCCCGTCTAGGCGATGGTCGTGTTCGTGGGAGTCGTCTTGCGTTGCAAACGTTTCTTGCAACAAAGGCTCGTCATGCCAAGGCGGGGGGGCGTCTGACGTGTCTTCTGGCGATGCCAACGGACTTTGTTTCATCAACCGTTCGCGCACGGTTTGGGCAATGTCTAAGGGGGCTTGCATCAAACGCATTTGCGAGGCGCTGACGTCGACCCAACGCACCGCATCAGGGGCGCACGGATTTAAAAAAGCATCCACACGCTGAGCGATTTCACCCACACGGTCATGCAGGCGCATGAAATCGGGGGCGATCTCGCTCACCGTATCGAGCGCTTGCAGGGCTTGCACACAGGCGGCGCCGACGTCTTGCAACGACTGCTCCCACACGCCGAGGTGAATGCCTTCTGGAGCTTCCTGCGTCCAACGCAGTTTGACCGCACCAGGACGCTTGCCGCCAATGAGCCGCAGTTCGCGTGCGGCGCGCTCCAAACCTGCGCACACGCCTTGCCAATCCGCCAAGCCACGTGCCAACTGCAAACCGGTGGCGAGCATGTCGCGCGTCACGTCCAGCAACTGAGCCGTGCCGAGTTGATGGCCCAAGAAGTTGACACCCGTTTCGTTGAGCTGATGGGCTTCGTCAAAGATCACCACCCGTACGCTGGGCAACAACTCGGCCATGCCAGTTTCACGCACCGCCATATCGGCAAAAAACAAATGGTGATTAATGACCACCACATCAGCACCGAGCGCCTCACGACGTGCGGCGTTGACGTGACATGTTTTGAATTTGGGGCATTGAGAGCCCAAACAGTTTTCACGGTTGGAGGTGATGAGTGGAATCAAGGGCGATCGCTCATCCAAGCCAGGCAACTCTGCCAAGTCGCCCGTGCGGGTGCTGAGGGACCAAGTTTCCACACGCGACAACAAGTGCGTGGTATGGCGGTCGGGCATGCTGGTGTCGCGTCGCGCCATCTCTAGGCGATGCGTACACAGGTAGCTCGATCGACCTTTGAGCAAAGCCAAACGCACGGGTAAGTTGAGTGCTTGCACCAAACGTGGCAAATCACGGGCAAAGAGCTGGTCTTGCAAAGCTTTGGTGGCCGTCGAAAGCAACACGCGTTCACCACTCAACAGCGCGGGTACGAGGTAGGCAAAAGTCTTGCCCACGCCTGTGCCCGCCTCCACCACCAAACTGCCCCCGTGTGCAACTACATCAGCGACGGCTAAGGCCATGTCGGTTTGCCCTTGGCGGGGGCTGAAGTGATCGGTGGCACGGGCCAAAACACCGAGGGGTGCAAAGGCCTCTTGCACCAAGTCACGCAAGGGGTGGGTCATTGGCTGGGCACAGGCAGTGGCGCTGCGGGCTCTTTGTTGCGTTCACGTAATTTTTTTTCGGCATCGACCCGACGCTGTGCCGCTTCGCGTTGTTTTTGCTCATACTCGCCGCGTTTGGTGCCTTGCAAGGCATGGTCGATTTGTTTTTGTGCGTTGACGTCAGTTCGCTCTTTGGCGGCGGCGATGGCAGCGGCACGCTCGGCCTCAGCTTTTTTGCGCTCGGCTTCGCTATTGCGTTCAGCCAGGCTACGAATGGCTTCATCACCTTGAATTTGACGCTCTATGGCGTTGAAATGCAGCTCCTCTTTGCGCAGCGCTGCATTGGCTTGAATGCGTCGATCACGCGCTTGAAGGCGACAACTGTTGACATCAAAATTTTGATAACACTGCTTCATCTCTTGCCGGTATTGATCATCGAGTTGTTGGCGTCGGCGCGACAAATCGGCACTTTTGAAATTGCGTTCATCCTCGGAAGGAAAAGCTGCAGCACTTTGGTTGGCTGCCACCACGGGTGCTGACGCTGACAAAACCGCATCCACCGACGGCTGCGCCAGTGCAACAGCTGTAACAACACAGAGCAGCCAAGACAAGCCTATTTTTTTCATATCAGCGAGGTGTCCACGGTGCGGCGCTCTAGCGCCAAAAACTCAGCCGATTGCATCTCGTTCAAACGCGACACAGTGCGCGGGAACTCATGCGCGATCGGACCTTCGGTGTACAACTCTTCAGGTGGCACAGCAGCGGACAGCATCAGCTTGACACGGCGGTCGTACAACACATCAACCAGCCAAGTGAAGCGCCGCGCTTCAGCCGCTTTGTTGACCGGCATGTGGGGCACATCGCTGAGCAAAACGGTGTGAAACTGACTGGCGATTTCAAGGTAATCGTTTTGGGAACGTGGCCCACCACACAAGTCTTTGAAATCAAACCACACCACCCCACCGGCGCGGCGACGGGTTTTGATTTGACGGGCTTCGATGTGCAATAGCGGCTCTTCGTCTTGACACTCCGCCAAGCGGTTGAAGGCATCCGTCATGGCCGCATCGGCCTTCTCACCTAAGGGGCGCAAATACAGATCGACCTGCTCTAAGGTGCGGCGACGGTAATCCGTACCGTTGTCCACGTTGATGATTTCCAACTCTTTGTTCAGCAACGCAATCGCAGGCATGATGCGGTCGCGGTGCATGCCACCCGGATACAAATCATCGGGCTTAAAGTTAGACGTGGTGACAAAGCCCACACCGTTGTCAAATAAGGCGTCGAGCAAGCGATGCAAGATCATCGCGTCCGTGATGTCGGCCACATGAAACTCATCAAAGCAAATGAGCTTGTAGCGCTTGGACATTTGTTTGCCCAACACATCGAGTGGATTGACCGTGCCTTGCAACTCACGCAATTCACGGTGTACTTCGCGCATGAACTCATGGAAGTGCAAACGCGTTTTGCGTTGAATGGGGACTGCCGAAAAAAAGCAATCCATCAAAAAACTTTTGCCCCGTCCCACGCCACCATACATGTAAACGCCACGCGGAATCGCAGGACGGTTAACCAACTTTTTCAACGAGTTCGAACGCTTCTCTTTGTAAGCGACCCACTCGGTCGCGCAACGCTCAAGCGCATCAATCGCGCGCAGTTGCGCAGGGTCGCTTTGAAAGCCTCGAAGCTCGAGTTCTTGGAAGTAATTTTGGTGAACGGACTGATGGTCTGGCATAGGCCTCTATTGTGCCTTGCCCATAAAAAAAGCCCGCTGTCGCCAGCAGGCTTTGAGACGCAAGTTTTTGAAGTTTTTTAGAAGTTCAACGTGCGTTTGTCCACCGCCAACGCCGCTTCTTTGGTCGCTTCGCTCAACGAAGGATGCGCGTGGCAAATACGCGCGATGTCTTCCGCAGAAGCTTTGAACTCCATCGCCACCACGGCCTCCGAGATCAACTCAGACACCTGCGGGCCCACCATGTGCACGCCCAAGATTTCGTCGGTCGTGGCGTCAGCCAAGAACTTCACCATCCCTGTGGTATCGCCCAAAGCGCGGGCCCGTCCGTTCGCGAGAAACGGGAAGGTGCCTGCTTTGTACGCCACGCCCTCGGCCTTGAGTTGCTGCTCGGTGCGGCCCACCCAAGCGATTTCGGGGCTGGTGTAGATAACCCAAGGGATGGTGTTGAAGTTGACGTGACCGTGTTGGCCCGCCATGCGCTCGGCCACTGCCACGCCCTCTTCTTCGGCTTTGTGCGCGAGCATGGGGCCACGCACCACGTCACCCACCGCCCACACGCCGGAGACGTTGGTTTTGCACTCACCGTCCACCACGATGCAGCCGCGCTCGTCGAGTTGCAAGCCAATGGCTTCGGCATTCAGGCCCGTGGTGTTAGGCACGCGACCGATGGACACGATGAGCTTGTCAGCATCCAACACAATGGCTTCGCCTTTGGCGTTGGTGTAGTTGACGGTGACGCCCTTCTTGCCGTTGACGATCTCGCCGACTTTCACGCCGAGTTCGATCTTTAAGCCTTGTTTGTCGAATGCTTTCTTGGCTTCTTTGGCGATTTGCTCGTCCACAGCGCCGAGGAAGGTGGGCAGACCTTCGAGGATGGTCACATCAGCGCCGAGACGACGCCAGACAGAGCCCATCTCCAAACCGATCACGCCAGAACCAATCAAAGCCAGTTTCTTAGGCACTGCGCCACCAACTTTCCCGATTTGCAAAGCGCCGTCGTTGGACAGCACATTCACTTCGTCAAACGGTGTACCGGGCAAAGCGCGGGCGTTAGAGCCCGTGGCAATGATGACTTGCTTGGCCGTGATGGCTTCTTGGGTTTTGCCAGCGACGTGGATGATGTAGCCGCCTTCAGCCTTGCCAGCAAAGCTGCCGCGACCGTGAAAAAACGTGACCTTGTTTTTCTTGAACAAGTAAAGAATACCGTCGTTGTTTTGCTTCACGACGTTGTCCTTGCGGGCAATCATCTTGGCCACATCCATCTTCACATCCTTGACAGTGATGCCGTGGTCTGCGAAGTGGTGGTTGGCCTGCTCAAAGTGCTCGCTGGACTGCAACAAAGCCTTAGAGGGAATGCAACCCACGTTGGTACACGTGCCACCGGGCGCTGGGCCACCGGCTGCGTTTTTCCACTCGTCGATACAAGCGACTTGGAAACCGAGTTGTGCAGCACGAATCGCTGCGATGTAGCCACCGGGGCCACCACCAATGACGACGACGTCGAATTGTTTAGACATGTGAATCCTTCAATCAGATATCAAACAACAGACGCGCTGGATCTTCCAGTGCTTCCTTCATGGCGACCAGGCCCAGCACAGCTTCGCGGCCGTCGATGATGCGGTGGTCATACGACATCGCAAAGTAGTTCATGGGGCGAACCACGACTTGGCCGTTTTCCACCATGGCGCGGTCTTTGGTGGCGTGTACGCCAAGAATCGCAGACTGAGGTGGGTTGATGATCGGGGTGGACATCATGGAGCCGAAGGTGCCGCCGTTGGAGATAGAGAAAGTACCGCCCGTCATCTCTTCGATGCCCAATTTGCCGTCACGTGCTTTCACGCCGAATTCGGCAATCTTCTTCTCGATGTCGGCAAAGCTCATTTGGTCGGCGTTGCGCAAAATGGGCACCACCAAACCGCGTGGTGAACCCACGGCGATACCGATGTCGAAGTAGCCGTGGTAGACGATGTCGTTGCCGTCCACCGAAGCGTTCAGCACGGGGAACTTTTTCAAGGCGTGCACGGCCGCTTTGACGAAGAAGCTCATGAAGCCCAGCTTGACGCCGTGTTCCTTCTCGAAACGCTCTTGCATGCGCTTGCGCATGTCCATGACCGGCGCCATGTTGATTTCGTTGAAGGTGGTCAGAATAGCGTTGGTCGATTGCGATTGCAACAAACGCTCGGCCACGCGGGCACGCAGACGTGTCATGGAAACGCGCTGCTCTGGACGCTCACCCAAGTTCACAGTAGGTGCAGCTACTTGGGGCAATGCTTTTGTGGGTGCGCCTGTAGGAATGGCAGCGGCAGTGGACTGCACGCCACCAGCCACGGCAGAACCAGAAGCGCCGCCTTGCACGGCTGAACCAGAAGCGCCACCTTGCACGGCGGCGAGCACATCACCTTTGGTGACGCGACCGTCTTTGCCTGTGCCAGCCACAGAGCCAGCGGCTAAATTGTTGTCTGCCATGAGCTTGGCAGCGGCGGGCATGGCCACGCCCGCTTTGCTGCTGGATGCAGCGGCGGCAGCAGGCGCGATTGCTGCGGGAGTAGAGGCAACAGGAGCCGCTGCTGCGGGCGCAGCAGCACCCACTTTGCCCTCGGTATCGATACGAGCAATGAGCTGCTCAGCAGCAACTGTGCCGCCATCGCCAACCAAGATTTCGCACAACACACCAGCAGCAGGTGCGGGCACTTCGAGCACGACTTTGTCGGTCTCGATGTCGATCAAGATTTCGTCAGCCGCCACCGACTCGCCGACTTTCTTTTTCCATTGCAGCATGGTGGCTTCGGCCACGGATTCGGACAGCTGTGGAACTTTAACTTCTACGATTGCCATATCAATTCTTTCTGTATTGGGTGTTTCGATTCAACGATTTATTTGGTCAGCACGAAGCCTTTGATCTTGCCGAATGCACCTTCGACCAGCGACTTTTGCTGCTCTTGGTGCAAATGTGAGTAACCCACGGCAGGCGACGCAGAAGCGGCGCGACCCGAGTAGCCGAGCTTTTGGCCAGGCAACATGTTTTCGTGGATGTAGTGCTGCACGAAGAACCATGCGCCTTGGTTTTGTGGCTCGTCTTGCGTCCACACCAATTCGGTGGCGTTCGGGTACTTCTTGAGTTCAGCAGCGAAGGCTTTGTGTGGGAATGGGTAGAGCTGCTCGGCGCGCAAAATCGCCACATCGTCGGCACCCAACTCTTCACGCTTTTTGACCAAGTCGTAGTAGACCTTGCCTGAGCACACCAACAAGCGTTTGACCTTGTCAGCCTTGAGCGCTTTGTTCTCAGGAATGACCGTTTGGAACGAACCCTTGGTGAATTCAGACACAGGCGATGTCGCATCTTTGTTACGCAACAAGGACTTGGGTGTGAAGATGATCAATGGCTTGCGCAAGTCACGCACCATTTGACGACGCAACACGTGGAAGATCTGGCTGGCCGTGGTGGGCTGCACGATTTGCATGTTGGTGTCAGCGGCCAATTGCATGAAGCGCTCTAGGCGTGCCGAGCTGTGCTCTGGGCCTTGGCCTTCGTAGCCGTGTGGCAGCATCAAGGTCAAGCCGTTCACACGACCCCACTTCACTTCGCCAGAGGCAATGAACTGGTCAATCACCACTTGGGCGCCGTTGGCGAAGTCACCGAACTGGGCTTCCCAAATCACCATGGTGTTGGGATCGTTGGAGGCATAGCCGTACTCAAAACCAAGCACCGCTTCTTCCGACAAGATCGAGTCGATCACGATGAATGGCGCTTGGTTTTCAGTCACGTTTTGCAAGGCAACATACGTACCAGTGTCCCACTTTTCACGCTTTTGATCGTGAATCACCGCATGGCGGTGTGTGAAAGTGCCACGGCCGCAGTCTTCACCCGACAAACGCACGGGGTAGCCACTGGCTACCAAGGATGCGAACGCCATGTGCTCGCCCATACCCCAGTCCACAGGGATGTCGCCACGGCCCATCGCAGCACGGTCGTCGTACACCTTCTTCACCAACTGATGTGGTGTAACGGAGGCTGGGATGGTGGTGATTTTCTCGGCCAAGCGCTTCCACTCGGTCATGGGAATGGCGGTTTCGCCTGCATCTGTCCACTTCTTGCCCATGAAGGGTGACCAGTCCACGGTGAACTTGGTTTTGAAGTTGGTCAGCACGGGATCATCGGTGTGCTTGCCCGCATCCAAAGCGGCGCGGTAGGCCTTGACCATGTCGTCGCCCAAAGTCTCGCCCAAGCCTTGAGTGGACAACTTGTCGGCGAACAGCTTGCGGGTGCCAGGGTGTGAAGCGATTTTTTTGTACATCAGCGGCTGGGTCAGCGCTGGCGTGTCTTGCTCGTTGTGGCCGAGTTTGCGGAAACACACGATATCGAGCACCACGTCTTTGCGGAACGTCATGCGATATTCGAGGGCCAACTGGGTGGCCAACACCACGGCTTCTGGATCATCCCCGTTGACGTGCAGCACCGGTGCTTCGACCATCTTGACGATGTCGGTACAAAACACGCTGGAGCGCATATCGCGTGGGTCCGAGGTGGTGAAACCGATTTGGTTATTCACAATGATGTGGACCGTGCCACCTGTGGTGTAACCACGGGTCTGAGCCAAGGCCAAAGTTTCTTGGTTCACACCTTGACCGCCGAAAGCGGAGTCACCGTGGACCAACACAGGCAACACTTGGCCGCCTGTGGGGTCAGCGCGGCGGTCCATGCGGGCGCGCACAGAGCCTTCGACCACGGGGTTGACGATTTCCAAGTGCGAGGGGTTGAACGCGAGCGACAGGTGAACGGGGCCACCCACGGTTGACACGTCAGAGCTGAAGCCTTGGTGGTATTTGACGTCACCGGCTGGCAGTTCTTCGGGTGCGGTGTGGTCAAACTCTGCGAACAAGTCGACGGGCAACTTGCGCATGGTGTTGACCAAGACGTTGAGACGCCCACGGTGGGCCATGCCAATCACAACTTCTTGCACCCCTTTGAGGCCGGCTTGTTGAATCAGCTCGTCCATGGCTGCAATGAAGCTTTCGCCACCTTCAAGTGAGAAACGCTTTTGGCCCACGTATTTGGTGTGCAGGTAGCGCTCCAAGCCTTCAGCCGCAGTCAAGCGCTCAAGAATGGCTTTCTTTTTGTCGGAGTTGAAATTGGGTTTGCTGCGAATGCTCTCCAGCTTCTCTTGCCACCAGCGCTTTTCAGCTTGCTCAGAGGTGTACATGTACTCGGCGCCCAAGGTGCCGCAGTAGGTTTCACGCAGTGCGTTGAGCAACTCGCGCAAGGACATGTTGTTCTTGCCGAAGAAGGTATTGCTGGTGTCGAACACGGTTTCTTGGTCGGCATCGGTGAAGCCGTAGAACGCAGGGTCGAGGTCAGGAATATGAGGACGCTCTGTGCGCTTGAGTGGATCGAGATCAGCCCAGCGTTGGCCAACGTTGCGGTAAGCGGCAATGAGTTGCTGCGCAGCGGTGCGCTTGCGACCCATCTCAGCGTTTTCGCTGGCCATGACGACTTTGGTGCCGCCGGCCTTGGCGCGTTCTGCGAAGGCATTGATCACGGGCAAGTGCGGCACGTCTTTGGCATTCGAACCATCCACGGCAGGCACGTGTTGCAGGGCATCAAAGTATTCGCGCCACGAATCGGGCACGCTACCAGGGTTGGCTAA
The DNA here is from genome assembly GCF_031538885.1 of Limnohabitans sp. Lineage (GTDB taxonomy): Bacteria > Pseudomonadota > Gammaproteobacteria > Burkholderiales > Burkholderiaceae_C > Limnohabitans. The sequence continues at coordinate 3,119 of NZ_JAVKLW010000069.1, read as the reverse complement.
ATAGTTTTCGTACATCTCTTCGACATAAGGGGTGTTGCCCCCGAAGAGATGGGTATTGCCTGAATAGGCTTGATAGACGGTTGTCTCACTCATTTGCGCTGACCTCCGTTCCCCTGCGGGAAACATTAGTTGGTTGGAAAAAAACCTCTGCGACACGGCTGGACCGGTTAGCAGATGCGACTTTGGTCAGGATTGACCCAAGCAACACCCAAGATTGTGCCACCGAAAACTCAGCCGAACGCGCCAAATCAAACGATTTGGTCTTTGATTTGTTGCAAAGCGGTGGGGTCGTCGATGGTGGTCAAGTCACCGGGGTCACGCTTTTCACACACGGCTTGGATGGCACGGCGCAGCAATTTACCGCTGCGGGTCTTGGGCAAGGAGCTCACAAAAATCACGCGAGCAGGACGCGCCACAGCGCCGAGCTGGTTGTCCACCACTTTCATGACTTCGGCTTCTAAGGTTTTGCGCGCCGCGTCATCGGTCAAACCAGACGTGTCTTTGGCGATGGCAAACGCCATAGCGACTTGCCCCTTGAGTTGATCGGCCACACCGACCACCGCCACCTCTGCGATGTTGGGGTGGCTGGAGATGCTCTCCTCGATTTCGCGGGTGCCCAAGCGGTGGCCTGCGACGTTGATCACGTCGTCGGTGCGGCCCAAGATGAAGTAGTAACCGTCTTCGTCGCGCACCGCCCAGTCGAAGGTGCTGTAGACCAGTTTGTTGGGCACGGTGTTCCAGTAGGTGCTAACAAAACGCTTGTCGTCGCCCCAAATGGTTTGCAAGTTGCCGGGTGGCAATGGACCTTCGATGGTGAGCACACCTTTTTGGTTGGCACCTGTCAATTCTTCCCCTGTTTGGTCATCCACCAGCTTGACGTTGTAGCCATACACCGCTTTACCAGGTGAGCCAAACTTGCTCGGGGCTTTTTCGACACCGTTGCAAATCGTCAAGATAGGCCAGCCCGTTTCGGTCTGCCAGTAGTTGTCGAGGATGGCTTTGCCGTTTAGGCCTTCAGAAATCCACTTGGCCGTGGGCTCGTCCAAAGGCTCGCCCGCCAAGAACAAGGCTTGCAAGCTGGATAAGTCGTACTTGGTCAACAAAGAAGGGTCTTGTTTTTTGAGCACACGAATCGCCGTGGGTGCGCTGAACATGACGTTGACTTTGTACTTCTCGACCAAACTCCACCAAATGCCGCCGTCTGGGCGAATGGGTAAGCCTTCATACATGATGGTGGCCATGCCACCGATCAACGGGCCGTAAATGATGTAGCTGTGGCCCACCACCCAACCGATGTCGCTGGTGCAAAAGAACGTACCGCCTGGTTTTCCTTGATAGATGTGTGGAATGCTGGCAGCCAAAGCCACGGTGTAGCCGCCCGTGTCGCGTTGTACGCCCTTGGGTTTGCCCGTGGTCCCCGATGTGTAAAGCGTGTAGCTGGGGTGCGTGGATTCGACCCATTCGCAAGGCACGGGTGTATCCATGTGCTTGGCGCGTTCGGTGGCGTAATCCACATCGCGACCCACCAAGGGTGTGAATGCCGCCAACTTGCGGTCCACCATGATGACGTTGTTTGGTTTGTAAGCGGACAGCTTGATGGCTTCATCCAGCAATGGCTTGTAAGGTACGCCCTTGCCGCCGCGTGAGCCAGCGTCTGCGCTGACGATGACTTTGGGGGATGCATCTTCAATGCGTGTCGCCAGCGAGTGCGATGCAAAGCCACCAAACACCACCGAATGGATCGCCCCCAAACGCGCACAGGCCAACATGGCAAACGCCGCTTCAGCAATCATGGGCATGTAAATCAAGACGCGATCACCTTTGACCACGCCCAAGTCTTTCAAGATAGCAGCCATGCGCTGCACTTCGGCATGCAGTTCGCGAAAGCTGTAGGTGTGCTCTTGATTGGTTTCGGTGGAAACGAAGATCAAAGCCGCCTGTTCAGCGCGGTCCTTGAGGTGACGGTCCACCGCGTTGTGACACAAGTTGGTTTTGCCACCGACAAACCACTTGGCAAAAGGTGGGTTGCTGTAATCGCAGATGTATTGTGGCTGGGTCTGCCAGTCCACCAATTTGGCCTGCTCAGACCAAAAAGCGTCGCGGTCCTCAACGGAACGGCGGTGAAAATCTGCGTACGCAACCATCGACTTCTCCTAAAAATGAATTTGTACTGGATTCATAATTATGAGAAGCGTGGACTTGCAACAAGCTGACTTTTTAGGTGGATGAATACCCTTTATTTGAGCAAGGCGTGAATTTCTTTGAAGGGATCAGCGTCGGCAGAGCGCAGCCATTCAAACAACACCATCTCGGTCGTCACCAGTTCGGCACCAGCCCCTGCGAGACGGTCAAATGCGGCATCGCGGTTACGCTCGGTGCGTGAACCACAGGCATCGGTCACCACCCACACCGAATACTCTTCTTCCAGCAAATCCAAAGCCGTTTGCAGCAAACAAACATGGGCCTCACAGCCTGCAATGACGATGCTTTGGCGCGTGGGCTCTTGCGGCACTGCTTTTTGCAAATGCTTGGGCAAGCTGCGGGCATTGCCAGATGGCGCACGTGCAGCTGGGCGCAGCAACTCGCTCAGGCCAGCGGCACAAGCGCTGAAGCTCATCTTGGCCAAGGTATGGCGGCACAAAGCGCGTAACTCGGCGGGGTTTTGCCCCAGCTTGTCGGGGTTTTGCTCGGTGCCGTAAGTCGGCACCTCCATCCAGTGGGCGGCTTGGGCCAAACGCATGGCGTTGGCCAACACCAGATCAGCCTCGAAAATCACGGGCATCAAGCGTGCTTGGTAGTCCACCAGCACGAGCTGGGATTCTTGGTCGTCGAGCAACATGCTTAATTACATAGGTTTGAAGAAGGCCCTAAGTATCGACGATGGCTCATTCAAAGCCATTCCAACATCAGCGCCTAGGAGTAACCTCAATCAAATCAACGACTTACCTTCTTTACTTGATAAGTCTTAATATCAAAAACAGCTAGGGAACATCTGCATAACCTTCTTGTAAACCCTGACAGCGTGAACGCCATAGACTGCGTTGAATACACATGAAACAAACCAGCCTATCGATCAGCGGCTTTGAGCTGCAAAGTAAACGCACACGTCGACGAGAGTT
>NZ_JAVKLW010000068.1:0-2702 GCF_031538885.1 Limnohabitans sp. | reverse complement strand
GCTTCTTCCACCGCAATCTCATCAAACGGGTTCATGCTCATCTTCACGTTCGCAATGTCAACCCCAGAGTTGTCCGACTTCACCCGTACCTTCACGTTGTAGTCCACCACGCGCTTGACTGCGACTAAAACTTTCATGACAAAAGCTCCAAAAAAATATGAAAAACAGATTGACGTTTACGTAAACGTCACATTGTAGAGATCAAAACCTTATTTTCTAAAAATGCTCCGGCTTTCTAGGGAGGCCTAGGAAATGATCACTGGGTATGACGCAGCACCACTTCTTGTGGTGAATGCACCAGCATCACACCGGCCGCACGCAAAACACTGAGTGCGGCAATGTTGACACGTGAACGCGTCAACGACTGACCGTTGACAGGGTCTTCCATCCAAAAATTCACATTGAAACGCAAGCCTTGTGGCGCCACCTCAGCCAGCAAAGCTTGCGGCGCGGGCATGGCCAGCACCCACTCGGCACATAAAGCGGCTTGCTCCAGCAAACTTTGTACGCGCTGCACATCACTCTCCAAGCCCACCCAGAAAGTGCAGGTTTGCAACAAGTGCCGGCTCTCCAGCGACAGGTTCTCCACGCGTTGGGTCAGCAGCAGTTCGTTGGGCACAACGGACTCGCTGCCATTGCCGGCACGCACCAAGGTGTAGCGGGTTTTGATGTCGGTAACACGCCCCTCAAACCCATCGACCCGCACAAAGTCACCGATGCGCAGTGAGCGTTCCAGCAGGATCACAAAACCACTCACATAGTTTGCGGCCAGCTTTTGCAGGCCAAAACCAATCCCCACCCCTAAAGCACCGCCCAACACCGACAACGCCGTGAGGTCAAAGCCCAGAGAGGACAAAGCAAACAAAGTCCCAATCACCAGTAGCAACACGCGCAAGGCATTGGCGGCCACCTTGCGCATCGACAAATCAGCAAATGCGCGGTTGAGGACGCGCTGCTCCAGCGTGGCCGACAGCCACAGCGCCAGCACCAGCACAAAGCCAGAGGTGAAGATCGCTTCAAGCACATGCAGAATACTGACGTGCGTTTTGCCCAGCATGAACTCCAAACCATCCAGCGCGTCCATCATCGGAGCCAACAGGCCAGTGACCCACAACACCACCAAGCCCCAAGCCAGCCAAGACACCACCTGCTCTAAAACACGCGCCCCACGAGAGTTAGGAAACACAGCGGCCAGCACCCGCGCGATCAACCGAATCAGCGCCAACGACACCAACACAGGCAACGCCACTTTGAGTACAGGCACACGCTGGGCCTTGAGCAACACCAACTTCACCCCATAGGTGAACACCACCGCCAACGCTGGGAACAACACGCCATCGATCAGTTGGTGGCCAAACAAAATAGAGCCACCCGCTGTGGCGCGGCGGCCTAAGGCCCAACTCACCAGCCAAGCCAAGGCCAAGCAAGCCACGAGCCCCAGCAACTCCAACACAATGGCAGGACTTTGCAAGTCCAGCAACAGTTCTTGTAAATCGTTCATGGTTTTAATATCCGTCAACGTGCGTAAATGAGCTTCCACACTGCGACTGAGCACACTTCAATCGTAGCCACCTTCTAGACAAGAAAAGACACGATGCGGCTTTTGGCATGGCGGTCAGCGATGTCTCGCAAGCGGTAGGTGATCCAACTGTAGTCTTGTTCAGTTAACCCCATCTGACCCATGTCACCTTCTCGGCGGGCATCAAAGCCCGCGCTGATGAAAATTAACTCTGGCTTGAACGCCTCTAAGTGCGGCCCCCTGCGGCCATGCCCTCCACCAACTGGTCTGACAACCCACGCAACGAGGCGATGTACATGCGGTCATGTACGAGTTCAATATCAGCTAGCGGAGCCGCAGGCGCTTCGATCTGTGTCAACCCCAGATCGACACCACTGATGAGCAGACGATCTGGAGGCGCACTGAGCCGTGCTGGACATTCAGGATGACCGTGCCCCATTCATACTTCAAACACATGGGGCTTGTGTAGTAGCCGGTTTTACTCATCTCGTATCTGCCTCAGCTTTTGCCTCGGTTTTTCTTGATGTCAGCTTACCATGTAGGCCTTGCTTTTTCCCTTGCCCACACCGCGTGAAAACCTTTACATCCCCGTTTTATCTGACTTTACGAACAGGTTTTGCGTTGCGTCAAACATTGGTTGTGCTCTTGTGGTTGTCGGCACTGCCTGAGCACGTTCAAGCCAAGCCACACCACCGTGCTCATCTGCATTGGCACGTTACTTCCACCCAAGGTGTGAACTACGGGAACAAACCCGAAGTGATCGCTTTAGCCGACGAGCTGGCCCATCAGTACACACTACCCAAAGCTTGGGTGCGCGAACAAATCAGCAAAGCGCAGTACCTCAAAGGCGTCCCCAAGATGGTGCTGCCCCCCACCGTGCCCACCGCAAAAAACTGGCGCGCTTACCGTGAGCGCTTCATTGAAAGTCGTCACATTGAAGCTGGCACACAGTTTTGGAAAACCTACCAAAGCGCCCTCACCCGCGCAGAGCAAACTTATGGCGTGCCTGCCGAAATGATTGTGGGCATCATCGGTGTAGAAACTGGCGGATTCAAGGACGAAGTGCAACAAAGATGAACTGGTTATAGGTGGCTGAGGATGCGAGAGCATCATGGCCGCTTTAACCGCCAAGTCGAAGTTGCCCAATGTACAAGCACCTCAGCCGAGAAGAACGATACCAAAT